>CALAOV010000137.1 GCA_937889515.1 uncultured Myxococcales bacterium
GCCCCGCCGCCGGCGGCTCCCGCTGCGGCGCCTGTCGCCGCCGCGGCACCGGCCGGTGACGATCAGGCGGCCGCGACCAAGCCCCATGCCGCGCACAAGCACGCCGCCGCGGCCAAGGTTGCGGCCAAGAAGGCCAAGGGCAAGAAGCACCGCTAGAGAAGTCGGTCGACCGTGGCCGCCACCGCGCGCGCGACCTCTTCGATACTGCCGCGCGCATCCAGGACGGCCGCCCGAGCATCGGCGGCGACCAGCTCCCGATAGCGTGCCGCGACCCGAGCTTGAACGTCGTCAGCGTCGTAGCGCTCGAGGGCACGTCCGGCGGCCCGCCGCCGCTCGGCCGCCGTCGCGACGGGAACATCGAGGAGCAGCGTCAGATCCGGCTCGCGCAGATCTCGGGCCAGGCCGGCGACCCAGTCCCGCTCGGCCTCTTGCGCCTGGTAGGCCAGCGACGAAAGCAGATAGCGGTCCGAGATGACGTCGGCGCCCGCCGCCAGGGCCGGCTCGATCTCGCGGCACAGATGGTCGCGTCGATCGGCCGCGAAGAGCAGCGCCATGGCCAGCCCGTCGACCGGCGCGCCGTCGGCATGCCGGTGCCCCCCCAGCAGGATCTCACGCAGGAGACGACCCACCGGCCCCTGGCTCGGCTCGCGGGTGGGGTGGACCCGCCGGCCCCGGCCGGCCAGGTGTCGCTCCAGCAGGCCGAGCTGGGTGGTGGTTCCCGAGCCGTCGATGCCTTCGAGGACGATGAAGAGGGGCTTGGACATGGACCGGACGTTGGCGGCGCTTGAGTAAAACGCTTCCCCGATCTACACGGTGTGAGAGGTGGCGAAAAGACCAATCGGGGACGGCCAGGGCGCCGCGGCGGCCGTTCTCTCCGCGGGCGCGCTCTCGGCGGTCGTTCTCTCGGCGCTCGTGTTGTCGGGGTTGGCGCTGTCGGGCTGCCGGCGATCGCGTGGCCGGTCGTCGGCGCCGAACACCTCGGCGACCATCCTCGACGCGCGCTATGTCCGCTGCGTCGAGCGTCCCGAGGGGTGCGTCTGGTGCGAAGGGCGGGGACCCATGCCGCCGCTGGTCGATCCGGACGCGATCCCGCCGTCGCTCTGCGATCCGAAAGATCCCGGCGAGTGCGTCGACTTCTGCTCCCGGCTCACGCCGGAATGTGCGGTCCCCTGGCGGACGGTGCCGAGCTGCCTGCTGCCGTCGGAACAGGAGTTTCGGCGCGAGATCTTCCGGCGCGACACCGCCGATCGTCCCGAGGCGCTGGTTCAGGGCCGGGTCACCGACGAGTCCGGTCGCCGGATCGATGGCGCGAAGGTCCGGGTCTGGTTCCAGGGGACGGCGATCCTCGACGAGGTCTCGGCCAAGGACGGCAGCTATCGGCTGCGTCTGCGCGCCGGCCCGTGGACCTATTCCGTGCGGGTGAGCCACGCGGGGCTCGCCAGCGAGATCGTCGACCTGCATATCGATCGGGCGGGAACCACGCTGCACAACTTTCGCCTGGCGCAGGAGACGTTCATCCGCGGTCGCGTGGCGGGGGGCAAGGGCGAGCCGATCGCGGGCGCCGCCATTCACGCGGTGCGCAGCCCCGACGATCTGGTCGATGCCGGCGTCGCGCAGAGCGGCGACGACGGCTCGTTCGTCATCTCCGGCATCGACAACAAGCGCTACTTCCTGCGCGCCTCGAAGTTCGGCTGGTTGCCCGAGATGCTCAAGTGGGGGGTGACCGCGCCCGCGACGCGGGTGGCGTTCAAGCTGGTCCGCACCGGCGTCATCGAGGGGCGGGTGGTGGACGCGGACGGAGAGGGGCAGGGAAGCGCGACGGTGGTCGCGCTCCCGTCGGCCGGCCTCGGCAGCGCGGGATCGCCCATCATCTGGACGGTGGATACCGATGGGAAATTCGCTCAAGACCGGTTCGAGCCCGGGACCTACTACCTGTGGGCCCGGCACGGCGAGATGCTGGTGTTTCCGCCCGAGAAGATCGAGATCAGCGATGGCAACCTGGACGCTCAGATCGAGCTGCATCTCCGTCACCGGGGGGCGCGGGTGCGCGGGCGCATCGTCACGCGTGGCGGATCGGCGCTCGATCCCGATACCCGCGCGGTCCTCTTCGGGCTGTCCCCGCTGGCGCTCCCGCGCAAGGCGGTGGGTGAAATCGATCACGACGGCTCGTTCGCCGTGGGGGCGCTGCTGCCCGGCCGCTATGAGCTCTCGGTGCGGGTGGGGGCGCGGCTGCTTCCGATCATCAGCGGTCCGCGCGAGGTCGAGATCCCCATCGAGCCGGGCGCCACCGTCGATCTCTCCGAGACGATCGTCGTCCGCCCGCAGGCCGACGAGTAAAAAAGACTAGGAGCGCAATCTAGTGCAGGACGCGCATGCGGCTGAGGCAGTCGGCCAGCACGTGGTGGCTCTCGCTCTCGAATGACGTGAAGCGGACGGCCATCCCGGAGACGGCGCGGCTGGTTCCGCCCTGCGTGAAATTGATGAAGTAGTGGTTCTTGACCTCTCCGGTGGCCACCACCTCGCCCGAGCCATCTGGAACCAGGAAGCAGACCCGCACGGTGGCGCCGAGCGGAAGTGGGTCGGGCAGCTCCAGGAAGATCCCGCCCGCGGAGACGTTACGGGCGACGCAGTAGCTCTCCCCGAACAGCGGTGACTCGAGCCGAACGGTGAACATTTTGTCGAATCGGAGATGGGCCCTCTGATCGCTGAGCGACGGCGCGACCGGGGCGGTTACGTTTCCGGATTCGTCGGAGAGGGCATCGAAAGGGGTCGGCATGCAGATATCTTACAATGTCGTCTAATGAAGTCAAAAAACATACATGTAGGATATTTAATGCATCGTGTCGGGTTGTGGCCGAAAATTCGTCGCTGCCTTATCATGCCGGCGGGCTCCGAATAGATGCTCCCCGACGAGAGGACCACCCACAACCACGAGCTCGCGCTGCCGAGCGAGGCCGAAGGGTTGATCGTCGCACCGGGTCGGGTGGTCGCGCGCCCGCTGGTCGGTTTCCTGAAGGCCCAGGGGCTGACCGTACGCACCTCGGAGGACGCCGACGGCGCCTTCGAAGAGGCGCTGCTGCATCCGCCGGACATCGTGCTCATCGACGATCGCGTCCCACCATCGGGTGGGATCGAGCTGTGCCGGCGGCTCAAGGACAACGTCCGCACGCATTTCGTGCCCGTCGTGATTTGCGCGCTGGACGATCTGCGGAGCTTCCGCGTGCGCGCCTACGGCGTGGGGGCCGACGCGGTCTTCGTGCCGTCGACGGACGCGCAAGAGCGACGGGCACGACTGTGGGCGCTCTTGCGAACGCGGGCGCTCTACAAGCGCGTCGAGCGCCGGCAGCGAACGCAGAGGAGCGAGATCGTCGAGCGGCGCTACTGGCTCTCGGATTTCCTGCACGATGTGACCGGTCAGGTGGCGGCGCTGGCCGCGAACGTCGATTTCCTGTCCAAGTTTGCGCCACCCCCGGCGCACGATCGTCGGCGCGACTTCGACGAAAGCGTGTCCGACGCGCGCAGCGTCTTCGAGCACCTCCGGTCGACCGTGCGCACGGTGCTCGACTACGATCGATTCGAGACCGGTCAGCTGGTGCCTCGGCAAGCCCGATTTGTCCTGGGCGAGGCGGCGGTCGAGATCGTGGATGAGCTGAAACGCCACGCCGCGATGGCCGACAAGGGGCTCACGTTCACCCGTCCGCCCACCGAACGGGCGGTCTACGGGGATCGCGAGCTGATCTCGGCCGCGATGTTGAATCTGGGGATGGCGGCGCTGCGGCGGCTTCCCTCTCGCGGTCGATTGACCATCGAGATCGGTGAGACGGACACCGGCTTGCGGTTCCGCATCGCCGCGCCGGGGCCGCCCCTCCTGCCGACCGAGCGGCTGCATGTCTTCGAGCCTTACAGTCGACGCGCGGCCGGGTCGGCGACGTACGGATTGGGGTTGGCGCTGGCACAGGCGGTGATCGGTCTTCACGACGGGAAGATCTGGGCGGAGGATCTCGAAGGGGGCAAAGGTTGCGCATTCGTGTTCGAGCTGGGATGGCAGCGGAGCGGCCCGCGACAGAAACGTTCGCCGGACGACGGCAAGGGGCAGGGGAGCAATCCGGTGGGGCGGCCATGAGATCGGCCGGGTCGGTCCTCGGGGCGGTTTCTGCGTCCGTGCGTTGGGCCCGCGCGAGCCTGCATCGCGGCCGGTTCGTGTTGGCGTTGCTCCTGATCCTGCTGGGGCGGGCCCAGGCGGGCTCCGGCGTCAAGGTCGAGGATCTCTGCAAGGCGGTCGTCGAGGATCCCAACTACAAGGTGCGGGTCCAGGCCGCGCTGGTGCTCGGAAAGTTAGGCGACCCCACCGCGGTGCCGTCGCTCATCAAGGCGCTCGCCGATCAAAACAGCACGGTGCGCGGCATCGCCGCCTCGGCGCTGGGGCAGCTCGGCGACGGGTCGGCCAGCGACCCGCTGCGCGATCTGGTCAAGCGGGAGAACGAAGGGTTCGTGCGAACCCAGGCGACCAAGGCGCTCGCGCTGCTCGCGGGCGGCGCCAGCGGCGGCAAGCACGCGAAGATCTACCTGAACTTCGGGCCGTTCACGGGCGGCGTGAAGGCGGCCGGCCCGGATGCCGCCAAGATCATTCAGGACGCGCTGGTGCGGGAGCTCGGCAAGCTGCCGGTGGTGACGCTGACCCTGAGCCCGGCCGACCAGCACAGCTTCCCCAAGACGGGGCTGCAGGGCTTCTATATCGACGGCAACATCACCCGGCTCGACGACCTGGTGGCCTCGGGTGGGTCGGAGACCTCCTGCGACGTGAAGGTCATGGTGGCGCGCTGGCCCAGCAAGAGCATCATCATGTGGACCAACGCCGGCGCCAGCCTCCAGTCCGGCTCACGGCCGCGCGACAAGGACGGTGCGCGGCGGGACTGTCTAGAGGCGTCGGCCGGGCAGCTGGCCGAGGATCTGGGGCGATTCTTCAAGGCGCAAGGTGGATAGGTGGATAGGTATTGGATAGCCAGACAGGTCGGTAGCTAGAATGAATGCTTTCAAGCGTATTGGGAGGGTTTTCACATGACCAGTGGTGAAGCGGCAGCGGGGCGACCGGTGTACAAGCGCAAGGTCAGGAACTATCTGCTCGACGCGGGCCTACAGCTTCGCTACACCGCGACGATCGTCGTGGTCGCGATCTTCTTGACCGCCGGGCTCGGCTTCAAGATGTACCAGGCGACCCGGGAGATCTCGAAGATCATCCTGTTTACGGGTCTGGCGGATCCGACCACCGCCCAGGAGCTGACGAGCCAGTTCGCCAACAGCGACCGGGTCGTCCTGTGGGGGATCGTCGGCTTCGGGCTGGTGCTGGTGCTGTCGATCAGCGCGGTCGGCATCCTCATCACGCACAAGGTGGTGGGACCGCTCTACAAGATCTCGAGCCTGTTTGGACGCGTCCGCGACAACCGCCTGGGCAAGGCGCCCGTCGGTCTCCGCAAGGGCGACGAGCTCCAGGAGTTCTATTCTTCGTTCCGCGAGATGCACGAGGCGATCCGCGAGCGGACCGTCGACGACGTGCGGGTCCTGGGCAGCATCGTGGCGGTCATGGAGACCAGCGCGGAGGCGCGCGCGCCTTCCGTACAGCGGGCCCTCGACGATCTTCGCCAGCTCCGCAAACAGAAGGAAGACAGCCTCGAGATTCCGGTGAAGCCGCCCGCGACGATCTAGACCCGAGGCGGGGGCGGAACGGAATTTTCGCTCGGTGACGCATACCTGATGAGCGTCGCGTCGGATCTCGCCTACGCCTATCTCGCCATTCCGGTGACGAATCTGGGCATTCCCTTCTCTAGCCCCAAGATGGCGTTTGGACCCACCGCCCCGAACAGCGCCGCGGCTCCCGCTCTGGCGTGGCGGAGCCTCCTGGCACAGAAGGTCGCTGCGGCGCGCGCGCGGCGCTGACGCGCGCGCTGTTCCGCCACGAGGGCTTCTTCGCGGAGAGGCGCGGACGTTGCGCTAGCCGGGGCTTATCCGCGCCTGGTCTGCGCGGCGCTGACCAGGCAGAGGCCGTGGAGAAACAGGCCGGGTAGGAAGCAGCAGGCGTAGCCCATCAGGGTGGTCGCCATCCAGGCGACGCCGGCGCCCGCGCGGCCCGAGTAGATGTGGCCAGCGCCGGGGATCAGCATCGACAACATCACGGCGGTCACCGGGTTCGCCTTCGGCCTGAGCGTCATGAAGAACGAATCGCCGCTCGAGATCGGCGGCGGTCCGAGTGACAGGTCGCCCCCGACGCGCGTCGCGAGCGGTTTCCTTCCGGGGTAGACGTACTCGACCACGCCCGCGGTGTTGGTCCGCACGTTGAGCGTGCCGTGCTCGACCATGCGCGCGAGATGCTTTTCCGCGGTGCGCACCGAGGTGCGCCCGAGGTAAGCGACGTGCGCCGCCGTCACCGGGACATCGGTCTCGAACAGCACCTTGAGAACCAGCTGTTCGAACTCGTCGAAGTCCATCGGGCTACGAATCTAGGGTAGCACAGAGGCGTTTTGGAGCACGCAGCTCTTTGCAGCCCGACGGCTGAAAATCTTTCGGCGGTCCGGCGGTTGACCTGCTGGAAACTTTTGCCGACATCGACGTGTCCGACCCCACAGCGTCGGTTCGCTCGGGCGACAGCGGCGCGGGGCGAGGTGTATCGTCTAGCCCGGCGCGGATCTGAACCGGGCCATCAACCCATAGACGAAAGACGGAGAAACGCGTGAAAACACGGAGACTGACGACCTGGGGAACCGCGGCCTTGATGATTGCCGCGGTGGGATGCGGCAGCAGCGGCGGGGGCGGGACCAGCGGGACCGGGGGGAAGGGTGGCGGGACCGCAGGCAAGGGTGGCTCCAGTGGCGCGGCCGGCACGACCGGCAGCGGCGCGGCGGGATCCAGCGGCTCAGCCGGTACCACCGGGACGGGCGGCTCCGGTGCGGGTGGTTCGACGGGAACGGGCGGCGCGAGCTCCGGGGGGTCCGGCGGTCACGCGGGCGCGGCGGGCGGCGCCGGCGGCGGGTTCGCGACTGCGACGCTACTGGTCGACGACGACAACAGCGACAACAACGATCCGAACGACACGAGCCCGACCGCTTCTTATTCCGACACGCTCTTTGCGAGCCTCCTGTCCGGCGAGCAGATCACGTACACCACCTATGTGGTGCCGTCGGGCACTAGCACGAACCCGACCGGTCCGACCTTTTCGCAGCTGAGTGGCGTCTCGACGATCGTCTGGTACACCGCCGACAACGACACGGGTGAGCCGCCCACGTTGTCATCTGCGCAGGAGACGACGCTCGGAAACTGGCTCGATCTGGGGAACAAGACGCTCATCATATTTTCCGAGAATCTGATGTTTGATCTGCCTCTCGATTGGAACGCCACCAACGGCGACACGTTCGCCGCGAACTATCTGGGTCTAACCGGTGGCGAGTTTGATGTGGACACGGCCGACGGATACGATCTGGCCAACGTCAGCTACGTCGCGACCGGGGTCTCGACCGTGCCTGCCTTCAGCGGGCTCAGCTTCGCCATCGACGCGGACTCTCAGATCGCCAGCACGGCCGACGCCGTCAATCCGGCCGGTGGGACGCAAGCCCTATTGACCGTGCAGGCCGATCCGCTGGACACCGGAACCAACTCGACGACGGCGGTCGCGAGCGGACACACCAAGGGGACCTCGAAGATCATCTACGTCGGGATTCCGATAGAGGATGTACACGGTACGCCGACCAACACGGCCCCGCAGCTCTTCCACGCCTGCCTCAAGTACGCCGGCCTGGTCACCAACTAGGCAGCTCGGGTCGCCGAAGGTGGAGGGCGTCGATCCGGCGCCTTCCACCGGCTCTGCGGGTTGCCGGCCTCGGGGCCTCGGGGCTTCTGGGCGCGATCGGCGTTTAGTTGACGGAATATTTCTTATCGGACATTTGGGTGCGCGGACGGACCGGGCGGAAGCTCGACAGGTTACAGGAGCGCGGACCTCCGTCCTGGCCTGCGTCATGAGTGGCGCTGCCGGTCAGAGTTCCCTTGCCACAAGCGGCGAGCAAAAGCGCCAGCGCCGCCATCCCGACACAGGTGCGTGTATTTGAAGTCATCGAGATACCTTTCAGTCCGTCGTGTGGTCGACTGCGGCGTCCGTGCCGCCGTCGGCCGCGCAGAAATTGGGACCCCGCGGGCATTGGGGAGGTGAAAATCCCGTCGACGGTCCCGCGGCGCAGGCACCAGCACCAAGCCTCGCCACCGGATCGATGACGGCGACGAGAGCTCCCGACGCCGGGTCGTAGAAGTACTCGAGACCGGTATCCACTCCGGCTCTCCAATCCACGTTGTAGCCGCCACAGTCCTCGAGGTAGATGGCGAGGAAGCTCCCGTAGTCACACTGACCGCGGTCGGCTTGCGCAGCCTGCCAGGTCATGTCGCAGGCATACCTTGCGTCGTCGGCGCTTGCAGCGATGCTCGCGCACCCCTCGGCGACCGATTCGCCACACGGCAACGGACCTCCGTCCTGGCCAGCATCCGCCGTATGGTCGACCGCGGCGTCCGCCGTGCCGCCGTCGGCCTCACACAGGTTGGGACCCTGCGGGCATACCGGGGGCGAGAATCCCGTCGAAGGTCCTGCCACGCAACCGAGGGCGCCGGGAGCGTCCCCGGTTTCGACGATCGCGACGAGAGCTCCCGACGCCGCGTCGTAGTAGTAGCGGTTGCCCGTGTCTACATAGGCTCGCCAATCCAGGTTGTAGGCGCCGCATTCCACGCGATAGAGGCTGAGATTGGTATCGCACTGACTCTGATCGGCGAGCGCGGCCTGCCAGGTCATGTCGCAGGCATCCCTCGGGATGGCAGCGCTCGCTGCGCACCACTCGGCGATCGATTCGCCACACGGCAGCGGACCTCCGTCGTGGCCTGCGTCCTCAGTGGCGCCCTGGGTCAGAGTTCCCTTTCCACAAGCGGCGAGCTCCAGCGCCAGCGCCGCCATCCAGACACAGGTGCGTTTAGTTGAAGTCATCGAGACACGAGCGCACGTCTTCGAAGGCATCGAGCCAAGTAGGTGCAAACCGTGGGCCGATGCGTAGAGCAGCGACTTCTCCGGGGGCCCGGCGGTGCTGCCCGGTGCTTCTGCGACATTTCTGTCATGCCGCCGAACCTCGGGGCGTGCCTGAGCTCGATTGACTTCGGACTCGAATTCACGAGACTGACGGCCTCATGAGTGATGGCGACGAGCTGCGTGGCGTGGTGCTGGCTGGTGGCACCGGGTCGCGGCTGTTTCCGCTGACCAAGGTGACCAACAAGCACCTCTTGCCGGTCGGGCGCGAGCCGATGATCTTTCACCCGGTCAAGAAGCTGGTCGAGGCCGGCGTCACCGAGATCCTGATCGTGACCGGAACCGATCACATGGGCGACGTCGTCGGTCTGCTCGGCAGCGGCAAGGAGTTTGGCTGCGAGTTCACTTACCGGGTACAGGACGAGGCCGGCGGGATCGCGCAGGCGCTCGGGCTGGCACGCCGTTTCGGGCGCGGCGGGCGTCTGGTGGTGATCCTGGGCGACAACATCTTCGAGCGATCGATCGCCAGCTTCGCGGCGGCCTACCGGCGGCAGCCGAGCGGCGCGAAGATCCTGGTGCAGGAGGTCCCCGATCCGGGGCGCTACGGCGTGGCGGTCACCGAGGGAAACCGCGTGGTCCGGATCGTCGAGAAGCCCAAGAACCCGCCCAGCAGCCTGGCGGTGACCGGCATCTATTTCTACGATCAGAGCGTCTACGAAATCATCGCCGGCCTCGCGCCGTCGGGACGCGGCGAGCTGGAAATTACCGACGTCAACAACGCCTACATCGCGCGCGGCGATCTGACGTTCGACGTGCTGCCGGGCTGGTGGACCGACGCGGGCACCTTCGAGTCGCTCAAGCACGCCACCGATCTGGTCGAAGCGACCCGCAAGTTGCCCTAGTCGCGTCGGCCTAGTCGCGAATCGCCGGCGTTCACGGCGCGGTCGGGACCCTCCCCCGCTATTCCTCTTCGGCGATGAAAGCGCGGAGCGCATCCTGCCAGGTCGGCAGGGTGTCGAGGCCGCGCAGTCGGAGAGCGCGGTTGTCGAGGATCGCGCGGCGTGGCCGGGGGGCCTTCATGGGCAGCGCCGAGGTCGGGACCCCGACGGACCGCTCCGGCGGCAAGCCCAGCGTGTCGGCCGCGAAGCGGGCGAAGTCGGCCCAGCTGGTCTCGCCCTGCGACGTGCAGTGGTAGAGGCCGTGAAAGTCGGTGCCGGCCAGCGCGGCGGAAACCCGGGCCACGTCGCGCACCCAGGTCGGCGAGCCGAGGCGTTCGCGGTCGGCGCGGACGGTCTCGCCGGCGCGCAGGCGGCGGACGATCGTCGAGGGGAAGTTTCGGCCGCCGTGGCCGTAGAGGCAGCCGACCCGCACGATGAAATGGCGTGCCGCCGCGGCGGCCACCCGATCGTCGCCCGCGATCTTCGAGCGGGCGTAGCTCCCCTGGGGCGACGGCGGATCGCGCTCGTCGTAGGGACGCTCGAGCTCGCCGTCGAACACGAAGTCGGTCGAGTAGTGGACGATCGCGGCGCTGGCGGCGGTCGCCGCGCGCGCCACGGTCTCGGCGCCGGTTGCGTTCACGGCGAAGGCGACCTCCGGTTCGGTCTCGGCGCGATCGACGTCGGTGTACGCCGCGGCATTGAACACCGCGGTTGGCCGCAGGCGATCGAAGAGCGCGCGTAGCGCCGCTTCGTCGCGGATGTCGCATTCGGCCCGGCCCAGGGCCGCGGCGATCCGCCACCCGGCGCGCGGCAGCTCGGCGCAGAGCGCCGCCCCGAGCGTCCCGCGCGCCCCCAGGACGATCGCCACCGATTCTGCGGCCGCCTCCATCACGACCTCAGGCGCTCGGCGGCCGACCCGCCAGGGCCAGGCGCACGTCCTCTTCGTCGGCCCGGACCATCATCTCGATGAGCTCTCGGAAGCCGACCTTGGGCTTCCAGCCCAGGGTCTTTCGCGCCTTGCCGGCGTCGCCGTGGAGGTGATCGACCTCGGTGGGCCGGAAATAGCGCTGGTCGATCTCGACGTGTTTCTTCCAGTCGAGCCCCAGCGCGCCGAACGACACGTCGAGAACCTCGCTGACGGCGTGCGATTCGCCGGTCGCCACGACGAAGTCGTCGGGCCTCTCCTGCTGGAGCATCAGCCACATCGCCTCGACGTAGTCGCCGGCGAAGCCCCAGTCGCGTTTCGCGTCCAGGTTGCCGAGATACAGCTTCTTGTCGAGACCGTGGCGGATGCGCGCCGCGGCCCGGGTGATCTTGCGGGTCACGAAGGGGATCCCGCGCCGGGGCGACTCGTGGTTGAAGAGGATGCCGCAGGCGATGAACATCCCGTAGGCCTCGCGGTAGTTCTGACAGAGCTGGTGCGCGAAGACCTTGGCGCAGGCGTAGGGGCTGCGCGGCTCGAAGGGGGTCGATTCGTTCTGCGGCGGCGCCGCCCCGCCGAACATCTCGCTCGACGACGCCTGATAGAAGCGCACCGACTTGTCGAGGCCGGACTCGCGGATCGCTTCGAGCAGGCGCAGCGTACCCAGGGCCACCGTGGACGCGGTGTATTCGGGAACGTCGAAGCTGACGCGCACGTGGCTCTGCGCGCCGAGATTGTAGATCTCGTCGGGCTTGATGGTGCGGACGGCGCGGTTGAGTGAGCTGGCGTCGTCGAGATCGGCGTAGACCAGCCGCAGCCGGTAGTCGGGGACGTGCGGGTCCTGGTAGATGCCGTCGAGCCGCTCGGTGTTGAACGAGCTCGAGCGCCGAACCAGGCCGCAGACCTCGTACCCCTTGGCCAGCAGGAGCTCCGCTAGATAAGAACCGTCCTGACCGGTGACGCCGGTGATCAGCGCGCGCTTCATCGACTATCGATCTCCTTTTGATTTGCTTCGTAGTACGCCACGGTGGCCGCGAGCCCCCGATCGAAAGGCGTCTTGGCCTCGAACCCGAACCGCTCGCGCGCGCGAGAGACGTCCAGCCGCCGCCGCGGCTGGCCGTTCGGTTTGTCGGTGTCCCAGGTCAGGCGGCCTTCGAAGCGCGCGGCGCGGGCGACCTGCGTCGCCAGGTCGTGGATCGTGATCTCCTCGCCGCTGCCGAGGTTCACCGGATCGCTCGAGTCGTAGCGCTCGGCGGCCAGCAGGATCCCCTCGGCCGCGTCCTCGACGTAGAGGAACTCGCGCGTCGGCGTGCCGTCGCCCCACAGCGAGACCTCCGCCTCACCCCGCTCGCGCGCGCCCACGAACTTGCGCACCATCGCCGGGATGACGTGCGACGAGTTGAGATCGAAGTTGTCGCGCGGGCCGTAGAGGTTGACCGGGAAGAGCACCACGCTGTTCATGCCGTACTGCTCGCGGTAGGCCTGCGACTGCACCAGCATCATCTTCTTGGCGATGCCGTAGGGCGCGTTGGTCTCCTCGGGATAGCCGTTCCACAGATCGTCTTCCTTGAACGGGATCGGCGCGAACTTCGGGTAGGCGCAGATCGTTCCCAGCGCGACCAGCTTGGGGATGCGCGCCAGACGACACTCCTCGAACAGCGACAGTCCCATCATCGCGTTGTCGAACAGGTAGCGCCCGGGGTTCTCGCGGTTGGCGCCGATGCCGCCTACCCGGGCCGCCAGGTGAATGACCAGCTCCGGTTTCGCGTCGGCCAGCAGGCGCCGGGCGGCCGCGCGATCGACCAGATCATATTCGGCCGAACGCGGGACGGTCACCGAGGCCTGTGCCGCGCGCAGCCGGTCGACGACGAAGCCGCCGAGAAATCCGGCACCACCGGTGACCACGACGCGCCGGCCGTTCCAGAAGGAGCTCATGGGGCCGCGGAAATCTATCCGCAATGCGCCCCGGCCGCTACTGCGACAGGGCCGCGCGGGCGGAGAGCTTCCCGGCGGCCACCTGGGCCGCCAGCGCGGTCAGCTCCGGCAGCGCCGCGCCGGCATCGCCCGGCGGTAGACGTACGCCGCCCGGCCTGACCGTGGCGCCGTAGGTCGTGATCACGAAGATGCGGAATACCTCGGGTCGCTCGGCCGGCAACGCGCGGGCGTAGGCCTCGACGAGATCGACGATGTCGCGTGGCGGGTGCCCCTCCAGCACCGCCCGCCCCCAGGCCGACAGCAGCTTGGCCTGGAAGTTTCGGAACGGGCCCAGCACGGCGGCCGGGCTGATGCCGGGCGGGATCCTGTCGGTGACGAAGGGCGCGTAGACCTCGGGCGGCGCGACCTTGCGACCGACCGACTTCGACTGGACCAGGCGGTAGAGCACGGTCGCCGCCAGGCCAGGGTCCGCCAGGAGCTGTGCGGGCGGGCGCGGCGCGCCGTCCGGACCGACGGCGTACCGGTTCTCGCGAATCGCCGCGAAGAGATCGCGCTGCTCCCGCGTCCCGGCCGCCGGCGAAATCGCGCCATTTGCGCCCTCCCCGACCCGCCACTCGCGCGCGATGACCTCCAGCGCGCGGGCATAGCCCTCGAGCAATGTCGCGGGCGGCGGACCGTCCGTTCCTGCCACCCGCGCCGCCGCCGCCTGGCCGATGAGGCCGGCCAGCGTTTGTGGCAGCGCATTGTCGTGATCGGGATAGCGGTCGAGCGCGATCCAATTCACGTTGGGGTGGTCCGCCGCGCCGAACATCCCCTTGAGGGCGAGCCCGCGGCCGGCTTTCTCGCTGCCGGGGGCGCCGACGACGAACGCCGTCGGCTCGGCGGCGGCCGCGCGGGCCGCGTCGGGATACCGGTGGCCGGCGATGAGCGCGTCGCGCACCAGCTGCTTGGCGAGGTAGTCGGTACGCAGAACCTCGCCAGCGAACCCGATCGCCAGCTCCCGGTAGAGCGGCGCGGCGCGCGGATCGTCTGGCGCCAGCGACGAGACCAGGGCCAGTCCTGCCGCGCTCCGGGGCGATCCCCCGGCGGCCTCGATGGGCGCGTAGACGGCGAAGGCGTCCGGTAGCCCGAGGGTCGCGTCTCGATGACAGCCGAGGCCAAGGACCGCCCCGCTCGCGGCGACCAAGGCCAGGCGAGTGGCGTTGGAGTGGTTCATCGTGTTCCTGGATCTGACATGCGGTTCGAGCGCGGGTTCCGACTCGGCTCCAGATTGGTCGTGACCCCGGCCTGATTCGAACAGGCGACCTACGGTTTAGGAAACCGCCGCTCTATCCACCTGAGCTACGGGGTCGTGTTGGTCCGTTTGTAGCATCGGCGCCGCGTTCAAGTCTCCTCCCGAGGAGTCGATAAGAGGTATGTGGGGGTAGGCCCAAGGTTTGAACGGCTCGGTGGAATACGGTGGTTGCCCCCAAGGCACGATAAGATATGAGGAATCTGCGAAGCCGCTGACGGCCGAAACCAAATATGTCTAGGGGGAACACACGGCGGATCATCACCGGCTCGCTTGTCGTACTGACGGGGCTAGGTGTATTTGCGCTGCAGCACCGGAGCCACAATCGGCGTCTAGCCGCGGACGAACAAGCGGCCGCTGAGCGATTTCGGGGGCTGGCGTCGGGTCCCCTCGGGCCTTCGGGCAGCCCGAATGGCGCGCAGGCGCGGAGTCCGGAGGAGCTCAAGCGCGACGTCGCCGGAGACATGTCCCGGTGGCGGACCGCGGTGGTGGTCAAGGACGCGGAGACCGTGGTGGCGCTGGACCTGGCCTTTCGCCAGCTGCCCGACCTTTACACCGACGCCCTCGCGAAGAGCGCCGAGACGGAGGCCAACGAGCGAGTGCGCGCCTTTTCGACGCGGGTTCTCGGGAAGCTCAAGCGGCCCGACCAGGAACCGCTGTATGAGCGCTTGCTTGCCGACAAGAGTGTCTATGTTCGACAGAACGCGGCCTGGGCGCTGGGCGAGCTGGGCGCGGTGGGCCCTGGTCGAGCGGCCGCCGAGCACGCGGTCTCCGAACTGCGGCACGTACACGCGCGTGATCCCGCGAACGAGGTCCGTCTGGCTGCCAAGGATGCGCTCAACAAGCTCGAGTAAGACTCGAACAATCCACACCCGCACCCAGACAAGCTGAGGAACCCGTGGCAGACAAGTCCCCCCGAAAGCCCGCCCGACCTGCGGCCAAGAAGCCGTGGCAGCGGCCGCAGATCAAGAGCGGGCGGTTGTTCGAGTCGAATAGCCTCGCCTGCGGCAAGAACGGCCCGGGTCTGGATTCGTGCGAGCAGTTTCCGAAGATGTCATGACCCGCCCGCCGCGCGCCACCGCTCCACAAAAGCTCCTGCCGCCGCAAGAGCTCATGCTGTCGATCGGCAGCCTGGTCGGCCACGTCGAGCTTGTCGGCGCCCAGCCTGTCTTTCTGGAGCAGCTGCGCGCGCGCTACGGCGCGTTCGAGCTGCCGGCCTCCGCGCGCGTTGAACGCGACTTCAGCCTGCGGTTGACCTTCGCGCCCAACGCCGCGCCCGGCCCTGCCGGCCGCCGCCTGGCCGAGACCGAGGCGCATCCGCTGCGGGTGAGCGCGACCGGACGGACGATCACGGCCGAGCGCTGGGACTTCAAGGTTCGCCTGACGGGCCGTCCCGGCCGCGGGGGGCGTCTCAGCTATCGCGGCATCGGCCGCTGTGAGATGAGCCCGTTTGCGCTCGACTGCGTGCTGCGCGTGCTCTACGCGACCTTGCTGCCTCGGGTGGGCGGGATGCTCATCCACGGCTGTGGGTTGCGCCACTCGGCGATCGGGGTGGTCTTCCCGGGCGTGAGCGGCGCGGGCAAGAGCACGCTGGCGCGCAAGGCGCCCGACGCCGACGACGTCCTGTCCGACGAGATCGTGGCGGTCCGGCAGCTCGACGACGGGTGGCGGGTGTTCGGGACACCGTTCTGGGGAGACTTCGCGCGCGGCGGCATTTCGATGCGCAGCTGGCCGCTCCGCACCCTGGCCTTCCTCGCGCAGTCGCCGCGCGAGGTGGCCATGACGCCCATCATGTCGTCGGACGCGACGCTGCGCCTGCTGGGTTGCTTCCTGGCGTTCGCGACCGATCGCGCGTCGGTCGAGCGGAGCCTGGCGGTCGCCGTCCAGCTCTGCGCCGACGTTCGGTCGGTCGAGGCCTGCCTCACGCGCGCGGCACCCACCGCGGTGATCTTCCGACGGCTCGCGCCCCACCTCGGTCCGGAGGTGAGCCGCAAGGTGCCGCCCTCGAACGCGCGTGAGATGATCTCGGAGTTTCGCGCCCTGCTGCGCAAGCAGAAGTCCTACGCCTTTCGCCCCAAGCAGGCTGCGTCCTGGCTGGGCGCCGGTGATTCGTTGCTGGTCCAGGCACGCGGCCCCGTCGGCTTCGCGCCGGTCGCGGGTGACATCCTGCTCTCCTGGACGCCGGGCGCGACGCCCGACGAGGACGCCCTCGCCTTCTACCGGCTGCCGCCGAGCGGCGCGCGTCCGGCGGCGTTCGAGGGCGAGGTTCTGGGCAAGGTCGCGCTGGTCTCGCGGTCGGGGAAGACCTTGCCGCTACCGGCCCGGATCGGCGATCTGGCCCGCAGCTTCGGTCCGCTCGTCGCTCTGCCGATGCTCCGGATGGCGGGACGATGACCTTCAAGCGCGATCCGGAGCTGCCGTATCAGAAGCTCGACGAGGAGACGATCGTCGTCGATCCCCGCTCGCGCGAGGTTCATCTCCTGAACGAAACCGCGGCGCGCGTCTGGGAGCTGCTGGCGTCGCCCCGGTCGCTCGACGAGCTGGCCGCGACGCTCGGCGAGGAATACGACGCGCCCGCCGGCGAGCTTCGCGCGGGCGTCGAGGAAGTCATCGCCGGCCTCCGGGACAAGGGACTTCTGGCCGGCGCCGGTCCCGCGGCGGCGGGTTGATCCGGATGGATCCGGCGCCGCGCTGTCAGGACGACGCGGTCATCGCGCCGCCGGGCGATCACGCGGTGGTCAGCCGGATGCAGAGCATGGCCTACGAGCGGATGATTCCGCTCAACGTGTCGCTCGAGGTGACGCTCAAGTGCAACATCCGCTGCCTGCATTGCTACAACTTCGATCGCGACACGGCGGGCCCGGCCTGCGACGACGCGGCGCCAACACCGGCGCCCGAGCTGGAGCTCCCCGAGGTGCTCACGCTCATGGGCGAGCTGCGCGCGGCCGGCTGTCTGTTCCTGTCGCTGACCGGCGGCGAGGTGCTGACCTATCCGCACCTCTTCGCCGTCCTCGATCACGCCCGCGACATCAACCTGGCCGTGCAGCTCCTGAGCAATGGGACCCTGCTGCGGCCCGGGGTGGCGGCGCGTCTGGGCGGCTACCGCAATCTCCTCGGCGTCAGCATCAGCGTCTATGGCGCGACGCCCGAGGTGCACGACGGCATCACGCAGGTGCACGGCTCGTGGAAGCGCACGCTGGATGGCGCGGAGCGCCTGCGCGCCCAGGGGGTGGCGGTGCGCCTCAAGCTGATCGTCATGCGCGGCAACGCGCACGAGGTCGCCGCGATGCGGGCGCTGGCCGACGGGCGCGGCTTCCCCTACATGCTGGACCTCACCATCACCTCGCGCCACGACGGCACCGACGGCAGCCTGGCGATGCGCATCGACCCGGAACAGCTGAACGCCCTCTACCGCGGGCCGCTCGGCGATCTGATCCCAACCGGCGGCCGCTCGGTCGACGAGGCGGCCTTCCCCTGCAACTGCGCCCGCGGCAACTGCGCGATCTCGGCACGCGGGGAGGTCTATCCCTGCGTCTCCGTCCCCTGGTCGGCGGGGAACGTGCGGAAGCAGCCGTTCATCGACATATGGCGCGGGTCACCGGTCTTCGAGCGCATCCGCGGTCTGCGCATCGCCGACTACCCGTCCTGCGCGCCCTGCCCCGACAAGGCCTACTGCTCCCGCGATCGCGGCGCCGCCTACAACGCCTCGGGGAGCTACACCGGGATCGATCCGTTCGTCTGCAGCGCCGCCGGGCTGGCACGGAAGATCGGTCAAGAGCGATCGACTCGATAGTCGAGATCAAGCGCACCCTCGCGGGCGGGGAGAAGCGTTTCAACTGTCGTTTGCTGGCGGGCGACACGCGTCAGGCCGTCGTGCTCTGGATCGCGCCCGGGGCGATGCACGTTCACGGCGTCGACCTTCCGGCCGGCACGATCAGCTTCGGCCACTTCTGGGTCGAGCGGCGCTACAACGTCTATCACTGGGTCGACCCGGCCGGCCGGACCATCGGTTTCTATTTCAACCTCGCCGACCGGACGCGGATCTCGGAGGCGACCCTGGAATGGCGCGATCTGGTCATCGACGTTCTGGCGACGCCGGCGGGTCGCCTCGAGGTCCTCGACGAAGACGAGCTCCCGGCCGCCGTCGACGCCGAGGTCGCCGTGCACATCGCGGACGGCAAGGCGGCGATTCTAGGCGCGCCCGACCGGTTGATGGCCGAGATCGAAGCCGCCTCTCGGGGGTTCTTCCCGCTCGCGTTCTCGGACCGGCCGTAACCGCCCACAGCCCGTGGGCCCGAGGTTACGGCAGCTCGAGGGTCACGGCGCCGCGCGCGATCTCCGCCAGCGAGAACGCCGGCAAGAGGTCTCGGGCGGATCTTCGGGGGCCGGGCGCCAATCCGGCCGAAGTTGCCAGCGCCGACAGCACCGCCTCGGCCGTCACGCCCCGCTCGCGCAGGGAGGCGATCGAGGCCGGCCGGGTGCGCTTGGCCAGGCGCTCCCCGCTCGGGGAGAGCACCAGGGCCACGTGCGCGAAGGTGGGGGGGGCCAGACCGAGCGCGCCGTAGAGCGCGATCTGACGCGGCGTCGAGCCGATCAGGTCGTAGCCCCGGACGACGCGGGTCACCCCCATCGCCGCGTCATCGACCACGACCGCCAGCTGGTAGGCGGCGGCGCCGTCGGATCGCCGCA
Source organism: uncultured Myxococcales bacterium (assembly GCA_937889515.1). Taxonomy (GTDB): domain Bacteria; phylum Myxococcota_A; class Polyangia; order Fen-1088; family Fen-1088; genus JADGRB01. Next base: position 18,822 of record CALAOV010000137.1, read on the forward strand.
GCACGAAGTCGTCGATGCCCTGCGGGCCGGCGACGACCTGGCCGTGGATCTCGTCGAGAAAGTCGAGCTTGGCGGCCCGCCCGTCGAACCGCACGGCGGGGCTGCGCCCCTGGCTGGCCGCCCGCGCGGTGACCTCGGCCGGCGGGCGCCCGCGGCAGGTCCCGGCGTACCGCGGACCGTGATCGTCCACCTCGCCCGCGCCGAAATCGTGCGGGGCGCTGGCGGCCCGCGCGACATCCAGTCGAGAGCAGGCGCACAGGAAGGCGGAGCCGTCCGCCAGCAGGCGATCGATCGCGGCGTCGTATTGGCCGGCGCGCTCGCTCTGCTTGTAGGGCGCGAAGGGGCCACCCCGATCGGGTCCTTCGTCCCAGTCGATCCCCAGCCACGACAGATCGCTGCAGAGTGCGCCTTCCGCGCCGGGCAGCACCCGCGGGCGGTCGAGATCCTCAATCCGGAGGACGAAGGCGCCGCCGGCGGATCGGGCGTCGAGCCAGGCCAAAAGCGCGGTGCGGGCGTTGCCCAGGTGCATGGCGCCGGTCGGGCTGGGCGCGAATCGACCTCGGATTGCGGGGGCCGTCATCAGTAGACGATCAGGGATTCTACAGGAGCGCCGTACAAACGCTGCCGACCGCTCAGCGCCGCCAGCTCGATGACGAACGCCGCGCTCGCCACCAGGCCGCCCAGATCATGCACCAATTCGATGGTGGCCTGGGCGGTACCGCCGGTGGCCAGCAGATCGTCGACGATCGCCACCTGTGCGCCCGCCACGAAGGCGTCGCTGTGAATCTCCAGCGTGTCGTTGCCGTATTCGAGCGCGTAGCTGCGTTGCGCCGTCTTGTGCGGAAGCTTGCCTCGCTTGCGCACCGGCACGAAACCGACACCCAACATCGCGGCGACCGGCGCGCCGAAGATGAAGCCGCGCGACTCGACGGCGACCACCAGCTGCGGCCTGTGAGGGGCCAGCCGTTCGGCCAGCAGCTCGACGGTGTGCCGCATGGCCGGGCCATCGGCCATGAGCGGCGTGAGATCGCGAAACATGATGCCCGGCTTCGGAAAATCGGGAATGTCGCGCACGCGCGCCCGGAGGATCTCCAGGCGCGGATCTTCCCAGGTGACGGTCACGATCCGGTTCCGGGGGGGAGGTAGCTCATGGGATCACGCGGAATTTGCCCGGTTCGGACCTCGAAGTGCAAGTGCGGGCCGGTGGCGTGGCCGCTCTGTCCAACGAGCGCGATCCGATCGCCCGCGCGCACGGTCTGCCCTTCGGAGACCAGCAGGACCGAGTTGTGTGCGTAGACAGTCAGGAGATCCCCCGGATGTTTGAGCACCACCAGGTTACCGTAACCACGAATTCCATTCCCGGCATAGACGACGCGACCGTCGGCGGCGGCGAAGACGGGCGTGCCGATGGGTGCCGGCAGGTCGATCCCCTGGTGGGGCTTCCCCCAGCGGGCGCCAAAGGGCGAGCCGACGACGACCCGGATGGTGGTGAGCGGCCAGCGCAGCGGGGGCCGCGCCCCGTGATCGGGCGCCGCCGGTGGTGGAGCGTCGAGCGGCGGCGGCGCGGTGAGAACGAAAAGCATCCGCCCGGGTTGAACCTGCGCGGCATTTTCCAGACCGTTGAGCTCGAGGATGTCCTCGGCGGGGACACCGGCCCGGCGGGCCAGGTCATCCAGCGTGTCGCCGGGGCCCACGACCACCCAGCTGCCGGGGAGAATCTCGGGGTGCATGGGCGGGCGATCCGCATGGCAACCCGAAAATGTGAACGCGAAAGCGAAGGCGAAAACGAGCACACCGGCGAGCGCACCGGCGACGAGAATCGTCGGCGGGCCCGGCCGCGGCCTACGCGGCCGGGGCACCGCCACCGACGCCGAATCGGCCGCGGAGATCGACGTAGCGGCAGCGGGTTTCGAAGGAGGTCTGGTAGTCGTCGCCCACCCGCCGGACCAACGCCAGCTCCTGCTCTTGCGGCCCACCGACCGGAATCACCAACCGTCCCCCTTCGGCCAGCTCGCCGACCAGCAACGTCGGGATGCGGGGCGCGCCCGCCGAGACGATGATGACGTCGTAGGGGGCGTGCGCCGGCCAACCCCCGCTGCCGTCGAACGCTTCGACGGTGACGTTGCGGGCGCCGGTTTCGGCCAGCGCGCGGCGCGCACGCTCGGCCAGGGCCGGCACGATCTCGATGGCGAAGACCTCCGCGCAGAGCTCGGCCAGAACCGCCGCCTGGTAGCCGCTTCCGGCGCCGACCTCGAGCGCTCGGTCGCCCGGCAGGGGCGCCGCGAGCTCGGTCGCGCGCGCGACCATGTACGGTTGCGAGATGGTCTGACCATGCCCGATCGGAAGCGGGCGATCCTCGTAGGCGGCGCCTGCCAGCGCCGCCTCGACGAAACGGTGCCGCTCGACCAGCCCCATCGCGGCGAGGACCCGCGGGTCGCCGATCCCGCGGCGGATCAGCTGCTCGGTCACCATCGTGCGCCGCGCCTCCGAGAAGCGATCGTCCCCGTCTCCTCGGCCTCGCGATCCGCCCCGCGTCTCGTCCATCTCAGGCTCAACCTCTAGCGCGTTCGATCGCTTCGTGCACGAAATTCCCGACCTTCCATCCGACCAGCTCATCGGCCAACCGCGCGTGCGTCAGATCGAGTCCCAGCGGCGTCACCGAGGCCAGGCCCGCGCGAACCGCGCTGCAGTCCGATCCGGGTAGATCGGTGGCGTTTTCCTCGGGCCCGCCGATCCAGTAGTAGGACCGGTCGCGCAGGTCGCGACGGACCTCGACCTGGTCGCGGTAGACGCGGCGGCCCAGGAACGTCACCTGGTAGCCACGGATCGGGCCGCCGGGAAGATTCACGCTGAGCAGAGACGCATCGGGGAGCGCCGTCGGGCCGCGGCGAATGATCTCGGCGGCCATCGCGCGGGCGAAGGCGGCCGCGTGCGAGAAGTCCTGCGGCTTCCGCCGCTCCAGAGAAACCGCCAGCGCCGGCACCCCCCGCAGCGCCCCCTCGACCGCGCCGGCCACCGTCCCCGAGTAAAAGACGTCCGATCCCAGGTTGAAGCCATTGTTGATGCCGGAGACCACCAGCGATGGCCGCCGCTTCACCAGATGCAGGACGGCCAGATAGACGCAATCCACCGGCGTCCCGTCGATAGAAAACGTGCCTGGCTCGATCTCATCGACGCGCAGCGGCCGGTCGAGCGAGATCGAGTGAGAGGCCGCGCTCCGCTCCCGATCGGGCGCCGCGACGACCACCTCCCCCACTTCCCCCAGCGCCTCCCGCAGCGCCCGAATCCCCGGCGCCATCACCCCATCGTCGTTCGTCACCAAGATCAAAGGCCGCTCATTGCTCATCTCTTGCTTTAACTCCGATCCGGGAGGGGTCCACGGGGAGGGCCCCATGGCCCTCCCCGTGCTCCTTCGTCGGGGCGACTGGATTTGAACCAGCGACCCCCTGTCCCCCAGACAGGTGCGCTAACCAGGCTGCGCCACGCCCCGATTTATTCCGCGCAAATACGTATCAGATCCGCGAGCCCCTGCTTGATTTTTCGTAGGGTCTCGGCGTTGACACCGCCCGGGGCCACGACGGGGGGCGGGACCGGAACGGGCCCTTCGTCGTGCCCCTGATCGCGCAACCGCGTGCGGGCCCCTTCGATCGTGTAGCGCTTGTCGTACAGGAGATGCCGAATCTTGAGCAGCAGCTCGACGTCGCGCCGCCGGTAGAGCCGCTGCTGGGAGCGGGTCTTCTGCGGTCGCAACGATTTGAACTCGGTCTCCCAGTAGCGCAGGACGTAGGGCTTGACCCCGCACAGCTGCGCCGCCTCGCCGATCTTGAAATACGGCTTGTCCGGGATGCCCGAGTCATCCTTCGGTATCGCGCGGCGGGCCACGTCCGGGGGCTCAGTCGTTGAGGACGTTCTTGAGGACCTGGCTCGGCTTGAACGTCAGCACGCGCCGCGCGCTGATGGTGATTTCTTGCCCGGTCTGCGGGTTGCGGCCGGCCCGGGCGTTCTTGTCGCGCACCACGAAGTTCCCGAAGCCGGAGATCTTGATCTTCTCCCCGCGCTCGAGCGTCTCCTTGATCGTGTCGAACACCGTCTCGACGATCTCGGCGGCCTCTTTTTTCGAGAACCCGCCCACCTTCTCGTAGACGTTCTCGACGATGTCCGCCTTGGTCATGACCATCTCGTATATACCATTTACTCCGGGCCCCTGAAAAGGGTCCCCCGGGCCGCGCACCAGGCCCCGCTCACTGCCGCAGAGCGACCGAAGGGGCCGCCTTCAGCGCGGCGACCACCCGGGCGTGGGCCGCGTCGACCTCGGCGTCGGTGAGCGTCCGTTCGTCGGCGCGGTAGGTGAGCGTCCAGAGCATCCCCTTCTTGCCGGCCGGGGCGTAGCGCGGGTCGCGGTAGTCTTCCAGCACGGCCAGATCCCGCAGGAGCGGCTCCGCCGCCGACAGCAGCAGCGCCCGCTGGTCGTCGGCGCTCACCGCCAGGTCGATCCAGAACGAGATGTCGCGGCTGGACACCGGGAAGCGCGGCGGCGCCACGCTTCGCACCGGCCGCCGCTCTCCGCCCACCGCGTCGAGGGTCACCTCCAGGTAGAAGGCGCGCGCCTCGAGCCCGAGCTTGCGCAGGAGCCGGGGGTGGACCTCGCCGACCAGCCCGACCACCCTTCCGGTGGCGTTGGCGGTGGCCTTGCCGGTGGCCTCGGCGTCGGCGTTGCGGACGTGGATTTCCGCGCCGACCCCGGGGTGCAGCAGGAGCGACTGGCGGGCCGGTGCGAAGGCCAGCTGGGTAATCCCCAGCGCGCGCAGCAGCTCGCGGGCGATCCGCTGAGCATCGAAGAAGTCGAAGGCCTCGTCGGGCTTGAGCCAACCGGGCCTTCGCCCGACCAGGAGCGCCGCGGCGATCGTCGGCTCGGCGGTGGGCTCTTTCGGATCGTCGGTCCGCCGGACGATCGGTCCGACCTCGAAGAGGCCCAGGTCAAAAACGCTGCGCGCCAGGTTGCGCTTGGCGGCGTCGACCAGCCCCGGCAGCAGCGACGTGCGCATGAGCTCGTAGTCGGCCGAGATCGGATTCTTGACGGCGATACCGCCTTCGAGCTGGCCGCCCAGCGCGCCGAGCCAGGTCCGGGGCACGAAGCCCCAGCTGACTATCTCCGACAGACCGAGCGCCGCCAGCGCGTCGCGCGCCCGATCGGCCGGGGCTTCCGGGCTGGTTGCCGGTGCGCCACTCCCGCGCGGCAGCCGCGCCGGCGCGTGCTCGTAGCCCACGAGGCGCATCACCTCCTCGACCAGATCTTCTTCGATGCCGACGTCCGGGCGGAAGGTCGGGACCGTGGCGGCGAGCCGGTCGTCGCCGTCGGGTGCGGTGACGATGCCGATCGCCGCCAGTTTTTCGGCCGCCTGCGACAGCGGAATCTCGAACCCCGCCAGACGGGAAAGCCCGGCGAACGAAAGCACGACGCGCCGGGGATGCTGCTGCACGGGATAGCGATCGATCCCCTCGCCCGCCACCCGACCCTCGCCGAAGCGAGCCAGCATCGCCGCGGCCCGCCGGCTGGCGTGCGGAATTCCCTCCGCGTCGACGCCGCGTTCGAAGCGGTGCGAGGCCTCGCTGCGCAGCCCGAGCCGTTTCGAGGTTCGACGGATCGAGCGCGGATCGAACGTCGCGGCCTCCAGCAGCACGTCGGTGGTCGCGGCCGACACCTCGCTGTCGGCGCCACCCATGACACCCGCCAGCGCGATCGCGCCCCGGGCGTCGGCGATCACGATGTCGTTCTCTTGCAGGGGCCGATCGATCCCGTCGAGCGTCTTCATCCGCTCGCCCCGGCCGGCGCGCCGCACCGCGATGCCGCCCTGCAGCCGGTTCAAATCGAAGGCGTGCAGCGGGTGTCCGGTCTCCAGCATGACGTAGTTCGTGACGTCGACCAGATTGGAGATGGCGCGCACGCCACAGGCGGAGAGGCGCACCCGCACGGCGATCGGACTGGGACCGAGGCGGAGCCCGGTCACGATGCGCGCCGCGTAGCGCGTACAGGCGGTCGAATCGCGAATCTCGACGTCGACGCCGCGCCCCTGGGCCAGCGGAACCTGCGGCACCTCGTCGGGCAGGGGCAGGCGCCAGCTGGTCTCGAAGAGTGCCGCCACTTCGCGGGCGATGCCGGCGTGCGAGAGCGCGTCTGGGCGGTTGGGGGTCACGTTCACCTCCAGCACCTCGTCGAGCAGCCCAATCTGCCGGGCGAGATCCGCACCCACCGGCGCGTCGAGCGGCGACAGAATCAAGATTCCGTCACCTCCCTCGCCGAGGCCCAGCTCGGCCTCGCTGCAGATCATGCCTGGCGACATCACGCCGCGGATCTCCCGGCGATCGAGCTTGCGGCCGCCGGGCAGCGTGGCGCCCGGCGGCGCCCACGCGATCCGGCCGCCCGCCGCCGGCACATTGGACGCGCCGCAGACGACCTCCTCTTCCGCGCCGCCGGCGTGTAGACGCACGATCGAGAGCTTGTCGGCCGAGGGGTGCGGGCGGGTCCCGCGCACCTCGGCGACCAGGACGCCACTCAGATCGCGGCCCCGCCGCTCGATAGATTCGACCTCCAGCCCCGCCAGGGTCAGCTTGTCGGCGACGCTGTCGGCGGTCACGCCCGGCTTGAGCTCGACGAGCTCGCGCAGCCAGTTGAAGGAGATCTTCACGACATCGCCTCAGATCACCGAAATTGCGCCAGAAATCGAACGTCGTGCTCGTAGAACGAGCGCAGATCGTCGACCTCGAACTTGAGCATCGCCATGCGCGACAGGCCCATGCCGAAGGCGAAGCCGGAGACCGCCCGGGGGTCGTAGCCCACCGCCCGGAAGACGTTGGGGTGGACCATCCCGGCGCCGCCGATCTCGATCCACCCGCTGCCCTTGCACAGGCGGCAGGATCGTCCGCCCGACTGGCCGCTGCCCGAGCAGAGGTAACAGGCGGCGTCGACTTCGGCCGACGGCTCGGTGAAGGGGAAATAGCTGGGGCGGAGGCGCACGCCCAGATTGGGACCGAAAAATCGATGGACGAAATAGAGCAATGTCCCTTTGAGATCGGCGAAGGAGACGCCCTGGTCCACCAGCAGCCCCTCCATCTGCGGGAACATCGGCGTGTGGGTGGCGTCGTCGTCGCGGCGAAAGACGTTGCCGGGCGCGATGATCCGCACCGGGGGGGGGCCGGACAGCATGGTCCGGATCTGGACCGGCGAGGTGTGCGAGCGAAGGACGCGTCCCCCCTCGACGAAGAAGGTGTCCTGCATGTCGCGGGCGGGGTGATCGGGCGGGGTGTTGAGCGCGTCGAAGTTGTTCCACTCGGTCTCGATCCAGGGCCCCGTGCGCACCTCGAATCCCAGCCCCAAAAAGATCCCTTCGATCTCGCGGCGCACCAGCGTCAGCGGGTGCAACGTCCCGAGGGGCCAGCCGCGTCCGGGGAGGGTCACGTCGACCACCCGGGCGAGATCGGCGTGCAGATCGGCCTCGTCGAGCGCGCCGAGGCGCGTGGCGACCGCGCCTTCGATGCTGGCCTTGGCCCGGTTGGCCGCCTCGCCGACGGCGGGCCGATCCTCGGCGGCCAGGCGCCCCAGCGCCTTCATGAGCTCGGAGACCCGTCCCTTTTTCCCGAGGTAGCGGGCCTGGGCGAGGCGAATCTCCTGCTCGGTCGCGAGCGCCCCGATCTCGTCGGCGAACGCGCCGGCCAGCCGATCCAGATCGCCGATCAGATCGGCGACGATGGGCGCTTTCTCCCCGCTGGACATGGCGTTTGCGCCCGTCCCGCGTCTACGGCGGCGGCGCGGCTAGGCCGCCGCTCGCGCCGTTTCGACGACCTTCTTGAACGCGTTCGGATCGCTGATCGCCAGATCGGAGAGGATCTTGCGGTCGATCGCGACGTTCGCCTTGTCGAGCCCAGCGATGAGCTTCGAGTAGGAGACGCCCAGCTCGCGCGCGGCGGCGTTGATGCGCACGATCCAGAGCCCGCGGAAATCGGGTTTGCGCTTGCGCCGGTGAAAGAGCGCGTAGCGCCACTTGCGGTGAACCGCCTCTATCGCGGCTTTCCAGAGCTTGGACCGTCCGCCGCGAAAGCCCTTGGCGTGCTTTCGGATCCGGTTGCGGCGTTGACGGGACTTGTAACCACCTTTTGCGCGGGGCATGACGTCTTCCTAGGCGTAAGGGAGCATCGCTTTGATCTGATGCTCCTGGGTCTTGCTGATGTAACCGCCGCGGCGCAGCCTGCGCTTCGCGCTGGTGGTCTTGGAGGTCAGGTTGTGGCGCAAGTAGGCCTTCTTCCGCTTGACGCGCCCGTTGGCGGTCAGCTTGAAGCGCTTCTTGGCGCTGCTGTTGGACTTCATCTTGATCTTCGGCATGTTCGGAGCGCGGAAGTATATCGATCTCGGCTCTGCAAGCAAGTGTCAGGGTGACCAGCCCAAGAACAGGCTGACAATGAGGTTGGTGCGGTCGGTGCCCGCGATCGGCGCCTCCGCCAGAACCGCGAACCATAGGCTCTTTCGGAGCGCCGCGCGGAAGCCGGCCCGGGGGGCCACCGTCCGCCAGGAGGGGGTCGGGGCGACCTCGACGCGGAGCGCCGCGCCCGCGAAGACGGCCAGGGCCGGCTGCGGCGAGAACCACCCCTCGGCGAGCGCCGCCGGCTCGAGTCGGCCGTGGGCCTGACCGGCAACGACATCGAGGGGGCCGGCTAGCCCGAGGCCGCCGTCGAGGACCCAGCGCCGGCTCATCCGGGCGCGGCCGCTACCGCCGAGCTCGAGACCGCTCTCGGTCCCATTCTGGCGGGCGGTGTCGAGCGGCAGCAGCGCTCGGGCGTAGACCGCGAGGGCGGCCCGTGGGGTGGAGACCAGCCCCTGGTAGTAGCCGACCGTCGGTGGTCCGAACGACGGTCCGGTCGAGGCGAGGCCGCCGTTGTTGACGTAGCGGTAGCTGAAGAGATCGACCGCCAGCGACAACCAACCATGGGCGCCGATCCGACGCCGGGCCCGCAACGCCAGATCGGTCAGCACGTCGCCGAAGAAGCCCGGCCCAGCGCTGTCGTCCAGCAGCGCGCCCCGCAGGCGGAGCGAAACCTCAGAGCCGGGACAGGCTTCTGGGATGGCGCCGAAGTCCGCCGGTTGGGTCGGTTGCGCGCCGCCCGGCAACGGTCCCGACGCCGCTTCCCGGCGCTCGGGACAGGCGTCGCTCGCGGCGGCTGGATTGGCCGCCCGCACGGAGCTCGC
>CALAOV010000138.1 GCA_937889515.1 uncultured Myxococcales bacterium
GCCCGCGCCGCCAGGCCGCGCCCAGGCTGCCGCCGCCCGCGAACCGCCCGCCCGGCGCCGCGGCGCCGACATCCACGCCGGCGTACGGACCGCTGGTCGCTATCTCGTCGTCGGTGGCCAGAAAAAATCGCGCGGACGCGCGCGCGTAGGCCTTCACCCCGCGCGGCAGGCCGATCTCGTAGCTGGCGCGCAGATCGCGGTAGGCGCCGGTCGAGAAGATGTTCCAGATCGAATCGCCGTCGAAGGTCGGCGCCAGGAAGTCGTGCTCGAGCGTGAGCCACTGCCGGGGCGTGAGGCGCACGCGCAGCGCGAGCTGCTCGTCGTCGAGCTCCGCGAACAGGAGGTTGTAGCGCAGGCCGCCCGACAGATAGACCCGGTTCTGCCAGACCGCCGTCGCGGTGAGCGATACCACCTCCTCGTTGACGCCGCTGTCCGGCTCGCCCGGTTGCCGGTCCGCCGTGTCCGACCACATCCGCCTATACGACAGGCGCGCCGAGACCGGCATGCCCGGCTGACCGGCGACCAGCGCCGCCCCGGCCAGCGGCCGCAGCTCCGAATTTTGATCCGGGCGGGTGGCGGGATCGCGCGAGCCCGCGCTGGTGCCGTCCAGCTCGTAGATCGGGGACGACAGCGGCATCGCGCCGCGCACCTCTGTGCCGGAGAAGGCCTCCACCGCGAAGAGAGGCGTCAGGTGAAAGAGGGCGTCCGCGCCGTCGAAGGCGTAGAAGTCGACCAGGTCGAAGTGGATCTGCCGACCGAGCTGGAAATCGAGCCGGCCACCGATGTTCCTGCCGACCAGCACCGCGTAGAGGATGTCGACCTCACTCTGTTTCAGCTCCGGAATGGCGTCCGCGCCACCGGGCGCGCCCAGCAGGTAGCCACCGAAGTCGCTGTCGAAGCGCAACGAAGCCTCGAAGGTAATCAGGTTGCGATCGCCGTCGTCGCCGTGCCAGGACGGAGAGCCGACGTCGGACACGGAGAGGTCCATGTACTGGGTCAGCCGCCGCCGCGACAGCAGCTCGTTGCTGCCGTCGGGTGCGAACCCGCGCACCTGATAGCCCTGGCCGATGGTGCGCAGGTCGATCGAAAAATCGTAGGCCCACGCCGTCGCCGAAAATCCACAGATCACCAACCCGAACAGCACCGCTTGCCGCGGCACTGGATCTATTCCGGCTCGACTTCGAGGTCGAGGTGATCGGCCGGCGGCGGCTGCGCCTTTTTGCCGCGTCCCACGCGCGGCGCCGGCTTGTCGGGCGCGCCCACGATCTGGACGTGCCCGGCGGGCAGGCCCGCGTCTTCCAGCGCCGTCAGCACGCGCGCGGCGCGCACCGCGCGCATCTCACCGGCGGTGTGGAAGAGGTTCCGCAGCTCCTTGGGCGGCAACGCGGCCGACGTGCGCGCCGTGATGCGAACCTTGGCCTCCTCTTTCTTGGCGGCGCCGGCCAGAATTTTCAGCGCCGCCTGGCCGGCCTCCGAGACGTCGATCCCGTTCGCGTCGATCACCTTGCTCGCCAGGAAGCTGATCTGAAGGACGGCACCGTCGACGGTCACCGTCGCGCCCAGCTCTTCCAGCCCGGGCCGGAGCCCGGTCGCCAGCGCGTCGGCGGTGGTCTTGCGTTTGGAGTCGGTCGCGGCCTTGTCCTTGTCGGCGCCCACATACTTGCTGAGCTCCGCCTTGAGCTTGTCGCGCTCGGCGGTCGCCTCGTCGGCGGCGGCGCGGGCGCTGGTGAGCTCCGTCTGCCGGATCCCCACGGCGTGCTCCATCTTCTGGTAGGGGATCACGTAGACGTAGCCGGCGAAGCCCAGCCCGGTCGCGGCGACCGCGAACCAGAAGAGCGCCTTCCACCCCCCGCCGGAGCGCTGCTGTACGCCCGCCATCGGGTCCTCGAACGCGTAGCGCGCCATGCGCGGCGCAACATACCGCATTCCGGCGTTGATCCGTAGCGCTTGACACCGCCTCCCCGCGCCGCGTACGTTGTAGGTGAACGTAAGCGCGCCTGATACCGGTGCGGCTGTAGTAAGAGAGCCGAGGCGCCCGTGGGAGATTCCGAAATCAGGAACCCGAGGAGGTCCACGCCGTGACAACCGAATTCGCGATTGGTGACAAGGCCGTTTACCCGTCCCAGGGCGTTGCCGAGGTGGTCGGGATCGAGAAGAAAGAGGTCTACGGCAAGATCCAGAGCTTCTACGTCCTGCAGGGGCTGGAGACGGGTCTGCGGATCTTGGTTCCCACCGACAAGGCGGACCAGGTCGGCCTGCGCCGGATCGCCGGGCGGGACGAGATCGCCGAGGTCATGGAGATCCTGCGCGACAAGGAGATCCACATCGACCGCCAGACCTGGAATCGGCGCTACCGCGGGTTCATGGAGAAGATCAAATCCGGATCTCTCTTCGAGGTGGCCGAGGTTTTTCGGGACCTTTACCGGCTCAAGGGGATGAAGCCGCTGTCGTTTGGCGAGCGGCGGATGCTGGATACGGCGCGCGGCCTGGTCGTCCAGGAGCTCTCCGTGGCGCGGTCGGCCGACACCCGCAAGGTCGAGCAGGAGCTGGATCTGATTTTCGGCTAGTTCGGATAGTTCGGATAGTTCGGCTAGGCGGTCTGATTTTGCGATTGGGGGGGCTGAAATGTTAAGGTAAGGCCTCTACCGGCTCTTACCCTCTACATGCAGATCCACCTCGCCAAGTCGGATATCACCCAGCTCGCCGTAGATGCGGTCGTCAACCCAGCGAATTCGCTGGGAATTATGGGTGGCGGGGTGTCGGCGGCGCTGTCGCGCAAGGGCGGACCGGCGATCCAGAAGGAGGCCATGTCGCTGGCCCCGATCGCGGTGGGCGCTGCCGTCGTGACAAACGCGGGGACCCTCTTTGCCAAGAGCGTCATCCACGCGCCGACCATGGAGCAGCCGGGAATGAAGATCGGCGTCGAGAATGTCCGGCGCGCCACCCGGGCGGCGCTGCTCGCCGCGGCCCGCAACCACCTCGAGGTGATCGCGATTCCGGGAATGGGGACCGGTCTCGGCGGCGTCGATCCGGCGGACGCGGCACGGGCGATGGTCGACGAGCTGCGCGCGCATCGCCAGCCGAAACCGTCGACGGTCTACCTGGTCGACATCGACGACGAGATCTTGATGTGCCTGGAAGAGGCGCTCCGCCTGGCCGTGGGTTAGCGCCGTCAGGATGGGAACCCTGAGAGGGTTCCCAAACCCGATCGGGTAAAGCTTTCGCCCGCCCGATCCGATCGTACAATCACCCCGTGAAAATCCTGGTGACGTGCAAGCGGGTTCCCAACCCGGAGCACAAGCTGAAGCTGGCCGGCGGGCAGATCGATCTCGCGTCGGCGAGCTGGCAGCTCAATCCCTTCGACGAATACGCGGTCGAGACCGCCCTGCGCCTGACCGAGAAGGGCAAGGGCGGCGAGCGCTCGGGCGAGGTGGTGGCGGTCGCCATCGGCCCCAAGGAGGTCGGGCAGCAGCTGCGCGGCGTCCTCGCGATGGGCGCCGATCGGGCGCTCCTGGTCGGCGGCGACGACGCGGCCCTGGACGCGATGGCGGTGGCGCGCGTGCTGGCGGCGCTGGTCGCGCGGGAGAAGCCGGACCTGGTCGTGCTGGGCAAGCAGACGGTCGACGGCGATTCGAATCAGGTGGGGCAGATCCTGGCGGGCCTCCTGGGCTGGCCGCAGGCGACCTTCCTGGCCAGCATTCATCTGGGCGCCGACGGCAAGAGCGCGACCGTCACCCGCGAGGTGGACGCCGGCGTGGAGGAAAAACGGGTCCGGCTGCCGGCGGTGGTGACCGTCGACCTGCGGATCATCGGCAAGAAGGCGGTGCGCAACGAGGCGCTGGCCGGCCCCGACACCGAGTGGGAGGAGACGCAGCGCTACGCCTCGCTCAAGGGGATCATGGCGGCCAAGAAGAAAGAGATCAAAGACGTCACGCTCGCCGAGCTGGGGGTCGACGCGACCGCCACGATGAAGGTCAAGGCGTACGAGGCGCCGCCGGTCCGCAAGGCGGGCGCGCGGGTGGCGTCCGTCGACGAGCTGGTGGCCAAGCTGCACGACGAAGCGAAGGTGATCTGATGCCGGCCGTCATCGTCTTCTGCGAGTCCGACGACAAGGGGATCCGTTCGGCCTGCCTGCCGGCGCTCACCGCCGGCGCCGCGCTCGCCAAGCAGCAAGGGGGCGGGGGCGAGGTCGTCGCCGTCGTGATCGGCTCGGGCACGGGCGCCGCCGCGGCCGACGCCGCCCGGTACGCGGCCAAGGTGCTGGCCTACGAC
>CALAOV010000139.1 GCA_937889515.1 uncultured Myxococcales bacterium
GCCGCCGCCGACCGAGCCGCCCGAGACGCCGCCGGCGGCGACCCCGCCCGCCGCGACGTCGCCCGAGGGGGGACCGGAGGCTTCCGGCAATGGCCTGGTCCACGAGCCGGTCACGGAAGGGAAGAAGGGGAGCGCCATCTCGATCACGGTCGGCATCTCGAGCGACCTGAAGTTCGACAAGATGGTCCTCGCCTACCGTCCGGAAGGCGCCACGGAGTTCCTGGGACGCGAGATGAAGGAGGTGGCCGAGGGCCGCTACGGCGCCGAAATTCCGACCACGGCGACGCTGGGGGCGTCGGTCGCCTACTACGTCGAGGCCGACGACAGCGACGGCAACGCGGTCGCCGCCAGCGGGTCGGTGGACAGTCCCCTCGTCATCAACCTGGGTGGCGCCCACGCGGCGGTGCACAAGGCCGAAGAAGGCGACGAAGATGAAGAAGACGAAGGGCCGGACCACCAGTACTTCGCCGCGCTGATGGGGGGCACCGGGTTCGGCTGGGCGACGGGCGTCGGCGACACCAACCACGACGTCATGATCAACCCCGCCGGCCTGGCGCCGGCGTCGGTCTTTCAGATCGCGCCCGAGTTCGGCTACTGGTGGACCTCGTCGCTCATGTTTTCCCTCCAGCTCCGCTATCAGCACATCAGCGGGACGACCGACGTCTTCGTGGGCACCAAGGACTACAAGACCGCGAACTACGCCTTCGCCGTGATGGGGAAGGCGACCTGGAAGTTCGGTGAGGACAGCAGCAGCTTCCACCCGTTCTTCTCGCTGGCCGGAGGCGGTGGCCAGATTCGCCACGTCGTCACCCTCAAGCAGCTCAAGAACACCTGCGGCAAGGCGATGAACGAAGCCTGCGTCGACACCATCGCGGCGGGTCCGATCCTCCTGGGGCCGGGTGGGGGCATCTTCTACGACCTCACGGACAGCCTGTCGCTGGTCGGGGAGGCCGATTCGGTGATCGGGCTTCCGAACTTCACGTTCAACGTCGACATCAACATCGGCGTCGCCTACGGCTTCTAGGCCAGGGCGGCCCGGGGCGATCCGTCCTGCTATAGTCTCTGCATGGGTCGCGTTTTACTGGGGCTTCTAAAAGGGGGCCTCGTCGGTGCGGCGGTCGGGACCGCGGCCCTGAAGCTGGGGATCGCGGGCGGATTTCTGGCGGTTGTGGCCTACGCGCTCATCGGGGGCCTGGCCGGCATCGTGTCGGGCCGGCCGCCCTGGCGGCAGGAGACCATCTGGACCACCGCGCTCAAGGGGATCTTCGGCGCGCTGGTGGGCGGCGCCCTCTATTGGGCCGCGCGGAAGCTGCTGGGCGGCGCGCACCTGGGCATCGCCGGTCGCCTCGGCCTGCCCGATCGCCCGGTGGTCGAGCTGCCGGCCCTGCTGGGCCCGCTCATCGGCGCGCTGTGGGGAATCTTCGTCGAGATCGACGACAGCGTCGGCGACAAAGCCAAGCCCGCCGCCAAGCCCAAGCCGATCCGCTAGCCGTCGTCGGTGGCGTCGAAGGCGCCGAGCTCGCGTAGGACTTCATCGTCCGGCGGCGTCTCGGGCTCCGCAGAGGCCGCCTTCTTGTCCTTGCGCTGCTCGACGAAGCGCCGCTGCATCTGCAGGACAGTCTCGGCGATGCCGAGCACGATGTACGCCAGGATCATCACCAGGAAGATGAGCGACTTGTCGACGCCGTTCAGCGCGACCACCACGCCACATCCGGCCAGCAGCAAGACCAGCTCGATGGTCCGGCGGTTGAGGCGCAGATCCTTGAACGATCGGAACTTCACCCGCGAGACCATCAGGTACGACAGCACCAGCACCACGGTCGCGACGACCCCCTCGCTGGCCATCCGGTACTGCCCGACCTTGTGCGCCACCAGCACCATGAACACCAGCACGCTGGCCGAGGCCGGGATGGTCAACCCCAGCGTGTACTTGCCCGGGGTCGTGTGGCCGGTGGCGGCTTCGCGCCGGGCCAGCACGTTGAAGCGGGCCAGCCGCATCACGCCCGCGCAGACGTAGAGACCCGCGAAGAAGATGCCCCACCGCCCGAAGTTGGTCAGCCCCCACTTGTAGACCATGATCGCCGGCGCCACGCCGAAGGTGATCGCGTCGGCCAGCGAGTCGAGGTCCCGGCCGAGATCGGTCTGCGTCTTGGTGAGCCGGGCCACCCGGCCGTCGGCCGTGTCGAAGAAAAATCCGAAGCAGATCGCGAGCGCCGCCTGATACAGATCGCTGCCGGCCTGACCCGACGCAGACAGCGAGATGGACACGAACCCGCAGAAGACGCTGGAGAGCGTGAAGAGGTTCGGAAGAATGTAGTAGGTCTTCCGGAAGTCCACGGCGAAAGAAGATACCATGTTGCCCGGTTCTGCATGATTCGCGCGCTGCTGGCCGTTCTCTCCTTTTTGGTCGCCACCATTCTGGGATCCGTGATCTCGCTGGTCCTCGGCGTCATCGACCGGACCGGCGGGCTGGTCCTCAAGCTCTGCCGGGTCTGGTCGAACGTCGTTCTCGGGGCGCCGGGCGTGAAGGTCGAGGTGAGCCTCCGCGTCCCGCTCGATCCCGGCCGGCCCTACGTCTTCATGGCCAACCACGCCTCGATGGTCGACGTGTGGGCGATGTTCGTGGGCGTCCCGATCCCGCTGCGGTTCATCGCCAAGAAGCAGCTGGGGCAGATTCCGGTCTTCGGCTGGGCGATGCGCGCCGGACGTTTCATCTTCATCGATCGCCAGAACGCGGTATCGGCGCGGCGGAGCATCGACGAGGCGGCCCGGCGCATCAGGTCCGGGCAGTCGGTGGCCATCTTTCCCGAAGGGACGCGCACCCGGAACGGACGCCTCTTGCCCTTCAAGAAGGGCGGCTTCCACCTGGCCATCGACGCGGGCGCCGACATCGTCCCGATCGCCATTCGCGGCTCCCACGCGCTCATGCCGCCGGGTACACCGCTCATCCGGGCGGGCGTGGTGCATCTGGAGATCGACACGCCGATCTCGACCGCCGGCCTCACCGCCGCCGACCGCGGGGCGCTGCTCGTGCGGGTCCGCGCCCGGATCGCCGAGATGCTGGGCGAGCCCACGGCCGAGGGTTCCCGGCAGGCCGGTTGAAAGCCGGAGCCCAGTTGCCGTCTTCGCGTCTCAAGCGCTTCGCCGTCGCCCTGGGGGGCTCGATCGTCCTGGCCGGGTGCGACGGGGCGCCGACCTGTCCGGAGGTCACCTTCGACACGGAGATTGACGTCCCCGCGACGAGCACCACGGTGAGCCCAACGTTCGAGGCCATCAACGCCGCGACCACCGCCGCCCCGGCCGGAACCGTGGTCTCGATCCTCAGCAACCAGGGGACCGTCGCCTTCGACGGACGCGGTCCCGCGCCCGCCTTCATCTACGCCGAGATTCCCTACGACGCGGCCGAGACCACGCTCTATGCCGGCCTCGCGATCGACGACGGAGCCTGGCTGCCGTTCTGGCTCTATTGCTCGGACGGCCGGCTGACCAAGATATTCGGGGAGATGACCGATCGCGATCGCGACGTCTTTGTGGACGTGGCCGGAACTTGTGTCGGTACCGGGACCCTGCCGACCATGACCATCGACCTGCCGGCGCAGACCATCCGGAAGGTCGCCCTCACCTGCGGCTTCACGGTCGACTCACCGCCCGGATCGACCCCCATCGAACTGATGGGGTCGGAGGCGGGCAGCGCCAACTTTCTGGGCGATCCGGTGACGGTGCTGCCGTTTCACGCGGTCGACTGCCGGTCGGGGTGCGGCTCGCCGGGCTGGTACGAGCTGCACGCCCTCATCCTCGATCAGGTCAAGGCCACGG
This sequence comes from uncultured Myxococcales bacterium, assembly GCA_937889515.1. Taxonomy (GTDB): domain Bacteria; phylum Myxococcota_A; class Polyangia; order Fen-1088; family Fen-1088; genus JADGRB01. The sequence continues at coordinate 3,817 of CALAOV010000139.1, forward strand.
TCGGGTTCGAGGTCTTCTATCTGGACGGCTCGGGCGTGACGGCCGAGGACGGAATCCTGCTGCCCGGCGGGAACGCGCTCCAGGCCCAGCCCTACCCCGACGCAACCTGGACCCTCGATCGGTAGTCAGTAAATCACGCGCAAGAGGGTGAGGCCGTGGGCGGGGGCGGTCATCCCTCCGGCGGCGCGATCGCCGGTCTCGAGCATGTGGGGGATGGCCTCGGCGCCGATGCGCCCGCGCCCGACGTCGACCAAGGTCCCGACCAGGATCCGGACCATGTTCTTCAAGAACGCGGTCGCCTCCACTTCGAGGGACAGCAGGGCGCCGTCGCGGTCCACGTCGAGCCGGCGGACGATCCGGCGGGTGGTGCGGCGGTCGCAGTCGGCGGCGCGGAAGGCGCGGAAGTCGTGCTCGCCCACCAGCAGGGTGGCGGCGGCGCGGATGGCCTCGACGTCGACGGGGTGGCGCACGTGCCAGGCGTCGCGCGCCCGCCGCGGCGAACGCACCAGGTGGGTCCAGACCGTGTAGCGGTAGACCTTGCCGCGCGCCGAGAACCGCGCGTCGAAGTCGGGCGCCGCCTCGGCGACGTCGATGAGCGCCAGGTCGGCCGGGAGAATCGAGTTCAGGCCCCGCAGGAGCCCGTGCGTCGGGATGTTGTCGGCGTCGAGGTCGAGGCTACAGACCTGGCCGTCGGCGTGCACGCCGGCGTCGGTCCGCCCGGCGCCCCGGATGAAGACCGTCTCGCCGGTCATCTCGCGGACGGCGTCCTCGAGGACGCCTTGCACGGTGCGCTCCGTCGGTTGCCGCTGCCAGCCGGAGAAGTCGGTGCCGTCGTACTCGACGACCAGGCGCAGCCGGCGGCTCAAAACTCGAGCAGCAGCCCCAGCGTCCAGCTCGTGTCGCCGAGGTGCAGCCGGTTGGACTCGCCGAGGCCGGAGATGTCCGAATGGAAGTACTCGAAGGTGAGCGCCGTGTGGTTCACGCCCACGTCGAGATCGAAGTCGTGCGCGGCATCGGGATCGAGCATGTCGAGCACCAGCGCGATCCCGGCGGCGGCGTGCCAGCCCAGCGTTGCGCCCCGGCCGTTGCCGCCGTGACCGTCGGTGGCGATGTCGCCGTTCCCGTCGGTGTTCTGCCAGTAGTCCCAGTCGAGGCCCAGCTTGCCGTAGGGGACGACCGGAATGTTCTTGGTCTCGAGGAGGTAGTCGAACCGGTAGACCGCCGAGAGGGTGACCGGGACGATCTTGAGCTGTGACTGATCGCCGCTGGCCGCGCCGGTGCCGTTCGCGACCGGCGCCGTGCCGGTGACCGAGAAGTACCCCAGGCCCACCCCGGCCGCGATCGAGCCGAAGCGGTGCCAGAACTGATAGTCGAGCTCGATCTTCGTCATCAGGTGCTGGCTGTCGCCGTAGTACTGCTGGTAGGGCTGGAACGGGGGATTGCCCCCGATCGACTTGAACTCGCCGTCGATGTCCGGGCGGTAGGGCCCGAAGGTCAGCTCGAAGGCGAACCTCTGGGGCGAGCGGAAGGGGTGGTCGCCTTCGACGATGGAGGCCTCGTCCGAGAACGTCTGGGCGCGTGCCGGGCGCGGCGCGAGGACGAGCGCCAGTCCGGCCACCAGCACCGCGGGCGCGACGGTCACCGCCGTCCGGCGGCGGCCCGGGGCGCTCGGCTTCACCGCCGGCCTCGACGGCGGCGACGCGCGACGTGCAAGCCGATCCCCACCACACCGAACACCAGGAGACCACCCAGCGTCGACGCCAGCCGGGGACGGGCCGTCGCGAGCGCGCAGAATCCCCCCGAGGCGCCGCCCGCGTCTTGCGGATTCTCGTTTCGGTAGACCTCGTAGAAGCTCAACGTCTTGATGGGCGAGCCGTACCCGACGATGGGCGCGCTGGCGTTGCCGCTGTTGTCGACGGCGACGACCGCGGCGGCGTAGGTGATGTCGTTCTGCAGGATCTTGACCCGGTACGAGGTGGATTCGGCCGAGAGCAGCGGCGAGCAGACGAAGGTAGGATCCAACCCCTCGACGCCCGTGAGCCCCGATGCGGCCTGCGTCTGCGGGCAGGTCAGGAAGCCCGAGTTGAACGGACCGTTCGCGCCGCCGTCGGTGCCCGATTCCTTGAACACCTGATACTGGTCGGCGCGGCTGCAGAGGATCTGGTAGCCGAGCAGGTCGTTGATCACCGAGGTGTCGATCGGCTGCCAGTTGATGCTCAGCGCCTCGTCGCCCCCCTGGATCGTGACGCCGGCCGGCGCCGGCGGCGGCGACAGGTCGATGTTGAGCGAGGTGCTGGCGGAGGTCTCGAAGGTGCCGTCGCCGTCGAAGTCGAACAGCGCGGTGACGGTCTGGGGAAACACCTGGTTGGAGTCACAGCCGCTCGGCGCGCTGGCGTCCACGCCGGGGGTCGGGTTGAGGTCGGTGCTGAGGAAACGCGCGTCGGTCTTGATCGTGAACGAGGTGTCGTTGAGGAAGGTGGTCACGTGCTCGCTTCCCGTTCCGTTGGGAAATCCGGTGCAGCTCCCCAGCTCGCTCACCAGGATGTCGTTGCAGTTCGTGCCCAGCACGACCGCCATGCTCCCGTTGGTGGCGGGGATCATCAGGCGCTTGGAGACGCTGGTGGGCTGAAGGGCGACGAAGATCTGCACCGGCGTCGTGCAGTCGCAGTGGGCCTTGTTGAAGAAGCGACCGGCGTCGGCGATCGTGAGGTTGGCCCCCGGGACCTGCTGCACGCCGATGAAGAAGTCGCTGGCGCTGAAGACCCCGCTGCCCGTCGACCCGCCCGTTCCGGTGGTCGTGCCCGTGCCACCCGTGCCGAGGAGCTGGGCCTGCGCGGGGCTAGACGACAGCAACGCCAGCAACCCGACGACGGAAGCCGCGACGACCTGGGACCTGAGCCATGCGCGGAACATCATCAAAATTCTCCAACCGACCCCACACTGCAAAGAGGATGCCTTCATAGTGGCGCTTGGACCCCGCCACCGGCCTTGCGGTTAGATGCCGGTCTGGCGGGGGACCCGGGCCGACTCTGACATTTTGTCAGGGCGATCGGCCAGTTTTCTCGCCGCCCGCGTCACCGACCGAAAGCGCCGCCAGAACGGTCCGGCCCAGCTCGGCGACCGCGTCGTCGGGCTGGAGGTGGCCGCCGAAACGCGCCGCCGCATAGCGCTCGGTGAGCGCCTCGAAGGGGCCCGAGGCGTAGAGGCCCGCGCGGCGCAGTCGCTCGGCATATTCGTGGGGCGTCTCGCTGGGGCGCCGGGGCCAACCGACCCCCGCCAGACGTCCGAGCGCGCGGCGGTAGAGGCGGTCGATGGCGCCGTCGGCCGCCCGCGCTCGCCAACTGGCCCCGGCGGCCATTGCCGAGACGGGCGCCGGGTGCGCGTGGCGGCGCCTCCCGCGCCGCAGGCCCAGCGCCAGCGCCACCATCGCGGTGGCGAGGCCGAACGCCGCGAGGACGCGCCGCCAGCCCACCACCGGGGCGAGTTGCCCGACATGCCGCCAGGCGCGGTGCGCGAGATCCCGCTGCCGTCCGAGATCGTACCCGACCACCCAGCGGCTCCAGAAGAAGTCGAGCGCGTCGCTGGTCTCGGCGAAGCGGCCGGCCCGGGTCACGCCCGCCGCCGGCGGCGTGGCGTCGACGCGCACCCAGCCGTCGCCGCGCACGAACGCCTCGGCCCAGGCGTGCGCGCGCTCGTCGCGCACGGCGACGTAGCCGCCGATCGGGTTCCACTCGCCGCCCCGGAAGCCGGTCACGTAGCGGGCCGGAACGCCCGCCACCCGCAGCATCAGCACCGCCGCCGAGGCGAAGAACTCGCAGTGTCCCAGCGGCTGATCGAAGAGGAAGTCCTCCACCGGATCGACGGCCGCCGGTCGCGCGGGCGGCCGCAAGGTGTAGGTGTGGCCGGCGCGCAGCCAGCCGGTGACCGCGCCGATTTTGTCGACGTCGCCCATCTCGCCCGCCTCGTCCCGCGCGGTCCCTAGCGACGACGCCAGCCTCTCCAGCCGCCCCATCCCGCCCGGCACCGCCAGATAATCCTCCCGCGCCTTGGGATCGAGCTGCGGCGACCCTCTCAGGGTCCCCATGTCGATCGCGTCGGGTACCGCCGGGCTTTGCCCGGCGGGACCTATCCTCGAAAACCCCACGTAGTGGGCCGAGGTGAGGGTCACGAAGCCGTCGGAGCTCTCGCCGCCCACGCGCAGCGCCGCCTCGCCCGACCAGCGCGGCGCGACGCGCACGCTGCCCGCCGCGCCCAGGTGGGTCGCCGGGAGCTCGATCGCGATCGGCCGATCGATCGCGAACAGCACCGCCGCCGGGATCCCGACCGCTTCGATCTCCGTGCGCTCGGTGCCCGCCAGCGTGTTGGGCGAACCGCCGTCTCCCACCTCGTGGATGAAGTACCGGTCCGCCTCTCCGTCGATGACCGTCCGCAGCTCGGGCCGGCGGCTGCGGATCCAGCGTCCCCGATCGTAGCTGTCGTAGACCGCGCCCCGAAAATAGAGCTGCTCGGCGGCGGCGCGCCGGGCCTCGTCGTCGGCCAGCGCGCCCAGGCGCGGGAGCGTGGCGCGAAACAGGACGGTGTGGCGCGCGGCGCCGAGGACGCCGTAGCGGCCGAGCGCGACCTCGTCGGACAGGCCGATCACGTTGCCGGGCGCCCGCGCTCCCAGCACGAACCCGGCCCCCAGACGCGGCACGAAGGTGAAGATCGCGACGGCGCCGACGAACACCGCCGCCGCGACCGCGAAGGTTGCGCCGAAGAAGGCGCGGCCGACCACCCGGCGCGACCCCAGGATCCGCCCGATGCCGACCTTCTGGCTGGGCGCCTGGGCCGAGTGCCGGACCAGGTAGTTCTCTTCCATCTCGCGGCGCAGGTGAAACAGGATCAGCGCCCAGGTGGCCAGCACCACGTAGACCGCGAAGATCGCCATGAACACCACGGTCGCCGTGATGGTCGAGGCGACCAGCACCAGCAGGAACGCCAGCGCGTAGATGTGGACGTAGTCGCGGTGGCTGCGGCGGTAGCAGAGCTTGTAGCCGAGCAACGCCAGCACCAGATCGAAGGCCGGGGCCAGATCGGAATCGGGCATCCGCCGCCAGATGCGCCAGACGATCACCGCCAGCAGCGCGCCCATGCCGGCGCGCATCGGGCCCGCGGCGCGGTCCAGCCAGGCGGCCTTGCGGTTGCCGGCGTCGACGCCGTACGACGCGGCACAGACGATTAGGAAAATGATCGCGCTGCCGGTGGCCAGCGCGCGCGTGGTGGCCAGCGCCGCCAGCGCCACCAGCACCAGCAAGTAGGTCACCAGCTTGTGGGCCGCCTGGAACCTCATCGCCCGCCCCGCCCGCCGGCCGTCGCGTCCCGCCCCAGGGCGCCCGGCAGGTCGATGTCGGCGCCCGGACGGACGCGCACGACGGCGTCGCCGCGCAGTCGCAGCGGCGCGCCCCCCACCTCGGGCTGGATGAAGGCCAGCAGGTGCAGCAGGCGGGTGAGCTGCCGCGGCCCGGCCGCCGGTGCCAGCTCGCCCCCCCGGGTGGCCAGCCCCACCGCCAGCCCGCGCCGCACCAGCTCCACGCAGAGCGCCGCCGTTCGCGACACCGCCAGCTCGAAGGCCGGATCGGCGGCGGTGGAGGACAGGTTTTCGGTGCGCTGGTCCTCGGAGACCTGGTTGTCGAAGACGATCAGCGCCCGCTGTCCCTCGTCGTCCTCGTGCTCGCGCACCAGCGGCAGCCCGCGCCGCGCGCTGGAACGCCAGTGGATGTCGCGCGGATCGTCGCCGTCGCGGTACGCCCGCAGCCCCGCCAGCTCACCCTGCCGGTTGGGGGCCCGCCGACGCGCAGGCGCCAGCGGGGACGGTAGTCCGCGCAGGATCGCCGGCGGCAGCGGCGCCAGCGCCGGGTAGACCACCACCTCCGCCGGTTCGACCACCGTCCGCGCGCGCTGCATGAGCCCGAAGGGAAACTTGGTGGCCAGCCGGAACCCCGAGAGTCGGTGGCGCCCCCGCCGCGGCAGCCGGTGGCGGTACGAGGTCTCCTGCGTCCGCCCGGCCGGCAGCTTGAGGAAGTAGCAGCGCTTGTCGATCGGGTGCTCGTCTACGAGATCCTCGACCTCGATCGAAAAGGAAGGCAGGCGTCGCTTGCGGTTCTCGAGCGCGATCCCCATCAGATACGGCGTCCCGGCGTGGATCACCGGCGGCGGGATGCGCCGCACCTGCAGCCCCGCCAGGCCCAGCCCCGAGAGCAACACGCTGGCCAGCAGCAGGCAGGCCATCATCCCGAAGGTCAGGAAAAAGAGGTTGATCCCGGCGTCGATCGCCACCGCGCCCACCAGGAGCGTCGCGATCAAGAACCACCACCCCTCGCGGGTGGGGGGAAGGCGTCTTTTCACTCGGGACCCTCAAAGGGTCCCGCGCCCCCCGCGATGAGGTCGGGCCGGCGAAGCCGTCCCTCCCTCGACGCGATCCGATCTACTTCGGGACCCTGGGAGGGTCCCGCGCCCCCCGCGATGAGCTCGGGCCGGCGAAGCCGTCCCTCCCTCGACGCGATCACATTCATTCGATGGCCTCAGCCGGGGGAGGGGAGGCGGTCCATGATGTCGGCGAGGACGCGCTCGATTTCCTGCCGCGACCGCGCCACCGCCTCGACCGGCGAGGCCGGGATCACCCGGTGCGCCAGCACGGCGCCGGCTAGCGATTTCAGATCGTCGGGGAGCACGTAGTCGCGCCCGTCGGCCATCGCCGCCGCCCGCGCCGCGTTCCGCCAGGCCAGCTGCCCGCGCGGCGAGACGCCCACGGCCAGGTGCGGCGAACGCCGCGTCTCGCCCGCCACCGCGACGATGTAGTCGGCCAGCTCCGGCGACAGGTGCACCCGCTCCGCCGCATCCTGCAGGCGCCGCACGTCGGCGACGCTCACGACGGCGTCGAGCCGCATCAGCTCGTCCTCGGGCCGCCCCAGCGACTCCAGCAGGATCCGCCGCTCGTCGGCCGGCGACGGGTAGTCGATGCGAATGCGCAGCAGAAACCGATCCATCTGCGACTCGGGGAGCGGGTAGGTGCCGTAGTGCTCCTCGGAGTTCTGCGTCGCCATGACCAGAAACGGATTCTCCAGCGGAAAGCAGCGCCCGTCGATCGACACCTGCCCGTCGTTCATCGCTTCCAGCAGCGCGCTCTGCGTGCGCGGCGGGGTTCGGTTGATCTCGTCCGCCAGCACCAGGTTCGCGAACACGGGGCCGGGCTTGAACTGGAACTCGCCCGACTTGGGATCGAGCACCGAGACCCCCAGCACGTCCGACGGCAGCAGATCGCTGGTGAACTGGATGCGGTGAAAGCTGCCCCCGATCGACCGCGCCAGCGCCCGCGCCAGCGTGGTCTTGCCGACGCCTGGAACATCCTCGATGAGCAGGTGCCCCCTGGCGCACAGCGCGATCACCGCGTGGCGGATCGCACCCGGCTTGCCGCGCAGCACCCGGGCGATGTTCGCCTCCAGGGCCGCGACGAGATCCGCGGGCGTCGCCAGGCGCTCCCGAGGTAGGGCCGTGGTGCTCATAGCGATTGGCGATTATATCACCGCGGCGGACGGGGGGCTGGGTGGGGCGGAGTTTCGCCCGATCGAGGACGAGGCCCGATCGCCGTTCGGCGGAACTGAATCGGTCGGCCAACCAGCGATCGGAACGCGTCTAGTTAGAGCTCGGTTGCGGCGGGGAGGTTCCCTCGGCTGTCCGGGATGCTTAGGGTGCGTGCGTGAGTTGACGACGGGCGGCGCGGGCGCCCACAGACAGGACTAGAGACAGGGCTGGCTGCGTCAGGGAAAAACATTTAAGCTGTGTGCTCTTAATTCCTTTACATCCTGCGCCAAAACGCTGATCTGGGAGACCTCATGGGGGATACGCGCGCTCGACTGGCCTCGTTTTCGCTTTTGCTTCCGCTGATCGCGGGCGTTGGGCTCGCGGCCGGTTGCGGCGACAACGTCCCGTCACAGGCGCAGAACGGGGGGAC
>CALAOV010000140.1 GCA_937889515.1 uncultured Myxococcales bacterium
GCCAGCAGTCCCCGAGCCACCGCTGCCCGCAGTTCCCGAGCTGCCGCCGATTCCCGCAACTCCCGAGCTGCCTCCGCTTCCGGCAGTTCCGGATCCGCCGTTGCCACTGCTGCCGCCGTGGCCTGCGACACCCGACATGCCGCCAACGCCGCCCGAGCCGACCATTCCACCGTCGGTGATCGGGACGCACGGCACCATCGGCTGGATGATCAGATCAATCGGCCCGGTCGTCCCGCCAGCGCTCACGTTGGCCATGGCGGTGCCGGTTCCGACGATGCAATTGCCCTCGTCGACCTCCGCCTTGAACATGATCACGCCGCTCATGTCGGACGGCAGGTAGACGCCGGCCTGAAAGGCCTTCTGGCCAAGCGCGACGTTGTCGAAGGCGGTTTTCTGATCGTCGTTCGCGGTGATGATCAGCGCGGCGGCGGAAAACGTGGTGCTCCCACTAACCGTCACGTCCATGAGCACCAGCGATCGCCGACCGCACGACAGGATCGGGACCACCAGGATCGCCGCACCCAATAAGATCTTTTGCCAGCTCTTCAGTTGCATGTGAAACCCCCGGGACACGACGGATCGTGTTTGGCGGCCGCCGCGATGACTATCCCGCCGACGACCACCACGCCGACCGCCGTCCAAAACCACCACCTAGTGTAAAACGGATGCGACTCTGTTTGGGAGGGGGCAGCACCGTTTTCGCCGATCGGGGCGAGGTCGGCAGAGGTGGACGAAGTAGGGGGAGGTGCGTTCAGCGCCAGCGACGACGTCATCGTCGGGGTCGCCGCCGGGCTGGGGAAGGCGGGCGGCGGCGATGACGCGGCCGGCGGCGGCGAGGGCGGAGCCGGTGGCGCGGGGAGCGACCCCGAAGACGGCGGCGACACCGGTGGTGGCGGCTCGACCGCCGACCCGTGGGTCGAGGCATCTTCCAGATCTTTGATGTGCTTTTCGGCCACCGCGCGGTTGGGGGCGTTCGGTGCGTCCCTCAAGAAGCGGCGATAGAATTTGATCGCTTCGGCGTTCTGGCCCATCAACCGGTGACACTGGGCGATGTTGTAGAGAAAGCTCGGATCGGCCTTGGCCAGGTAGGCCTGCTCGTACTCGCCGATCGCGTTCCCGTACTTTTCAAGCTTGTAGTAGGCGTCGCCCTGGGACGAATGCTCGCGCGCCGACTCCGTGCGGGGATCGGCGGCGCCCGCCGAACGGCCGGCCGACAGCAACGCCGCCAAGAGCACGACGCTCGCCCCGGTTAGCCTTCGCACCAGCCGAATCTAAAGACCGCCCGGGCCGGAAGTCAACGTTTGCCCCCGACGCAGCGTGCGAATCCGCGGGGGCGCGCGCCCACCCAATCCGTGGGGCCGCGCCGCCCAATCCGCGGGGCGCGCGGGCGCCCGGATCCGCACCGCCCGCAGGTCCAACCCGTCCCGCCTTTCGCCCCCGCGTCGCATCTGGGATAGTTCGCCGCCATGCCGTCACTCGATCTCGATTCCTACCCCTTGAGCCGTCTGGCCGACGAGGTGGGAACGCCCTTCTATCTCTACGACGGCGCCGAGCTCGGCCGGCGCCTCGGCGATCTCACGACCCTCACCGCGGGCGGCGCGCTGCAGGCGCGCTACGCGATGAAGGCGAACTCCAGCGGCAAGGTGCTGGCGCGCGTGCGCGAAGCCGGCCTCTGGATCGACGCCGTGAGCGGCAACGAGGTCCTGCGAGCCCGCCGGGCCGGTTTCGCGATGGGTGCCCGCCCGCCGGTGGTCCTGCTCACCGCGGACGTGCTGCGCGACAACGCGCTCACCGTGATCCTCGAGCACGGCGTGTTGCCGAACATCGGCTCGCCCGGCATGATCGACGAGCTGCACGGGGCCGGCTACGCCGGACCGATCGCGGTGCGGGTGAATCCCGGCTTCGGGCACGGCCACGTCCAGTCGTGCGACACGGGCGGCCCGTCCTCGAAGCATGGCGTCTGGCACGAATCGCTGGATCGCCTGCATGCACGCGCGACGGCGGCCAAGCTGCCGATCACGGAGCTGCACGCGCACATCGGGACCGGTCCGCAGATCCGGGAGTTCGACGAGAATCTGCGGCATCTGGTGGCTCTGCTCGCCACGCGCCTGCCCGAGTTCCGGGAGGTCGAGGCGGTGAACCTGGGCGGCGGCGTGCCACACGCCTACCGCCCCGGCGCCGAGCGGTACGACCTGGCCGGTTTCAGGCGTCTGCTGCTGGAGGCGGCCGCGACGCTGGCCCAGGCGGCCGGGCGACCGATCCGCGTCGAGATCGAGCCCGGACGCTACGCGGTCGCGGCCGCGGGCCTCTTGGTCTGCCGCGTGAAGGACATCAAGGAGACCGAGGCCAATGCCAAGGGCTCCGGCCATCGCTTCATCATGGTGGACGCCGGTTTCAACGATCTGGTGCGGCCCGCGATGTACGGCGCCTACCACCACATCTCGGTCGTGGGCCGCGGCTCGGCGCGCCCGCCCGAACCGTTCGTGGTGGCGGGACCGCTATGCGAGAGCGGCGACGTCTTCACCCGAGACGACAAAGAGCTGCTCGACCCGCGCGAGCTCCCCCGTCCGGACCCGGGCGATCTCCTGGTGCTCCACGACGCCGGCGCGTACGGCGCGGCGATGAGCTCGAACTACGTGTCCCTGGGCCGCGCGCCGCAGATCTTCTGGGAGGACGGCCACGCCACCCTGATCGCGCGCCGAGAAACCATCGACGACGTCATGCGCGCCGAGTGCGACGAAAGGCTTTAGCCGCTGGGCGGCTGAGCGAAGTCGCTGACGGCGCCAAGCGCGTAGCGAATTGCGGGGTCGATGGTTTCGATGGGTAGGCCGCGCCAGAAGACGTGCCAGCCGGGAAAGCGGGCCAGGCCGTCGCACTGCTTGGCGTACCAGGCGGTGATCACGTTCTCGGGGCGGGAGCGCCAGAAGAAGGCCGGGTAGTCGCGCGTCACCAGCGACCAGATCTCGCCGCCGATTCCCTCGCCCTGGGCCTGGCGCTCGACCGCGAATTTGGTGAGATACGGCGCGACCGGCGTCTGCTCGATGACGGCGGCGCCGCGGTAGCTCTCCTCGACGAAGGTTCGCAAGACCGGACGCGCAAAGAAATCCTCGCTGAGGGTGCGGCCGAAGGCCGAGGCGAACAGCGCCCGCAGCCGCGCTCGATCGACGCCGTCCCAGCCCCCGCGGGTCTCGATGCGCGAGCCCTTGCGGATCAGGGTCCCGGCGCCGTTGACCGTGAACAGCTCGCGCAACAGCGCCAGCGGGTTGACGACGGCGACGCTCAGCCGCTGCGGAACGCGCTCGAGGAGCTGCTTGACCTGCCGGAGCAGCAAGGCCTGGCCGCGCGACAGGACGCCCGGCGCCAGCAGCCGATCGGTGTCGGTCGCCAGGCTGACCACCGAAGGCGGCGTGCCGCCACCGCCGACCACCAGCCCGGCGCGCCGGCTCAAGAACACCACCTTGCGCGTCTCGAGCGCGGCGGCCAGCGTCGCGAGAAGGCGGAAGCGGGCGTCGATGGTCTGCGCCGCGCAGGCCTCGAGGGAGACCAGCGGTATCGCGCCCCGCCCGACCACGGCCTGAATCGCCCCGGTGGTCTCGGGACCGAGGGCGGCGTCCGCCCGAATGACCTCGCAGGGCACGCCATCCTCGACCAGCCACGCGGCGACCCGCGCCGCTTGGGTGTCGGCGTCCTTCGGTTCGAGCAGGCCCAGCAACACGACCGGCAGCAGGCCCAGGTCGGCCAGGATCCGGAGATCGAAGTGCACCGGGTCGAGGGCGCTCTTCACGATCTGCGCGTTGAGCGCCAGGATCGCGAAGCTCTCCTTGCGCTGCGCGCGGAAGAGGCGGAGATAAAGGTCGATGTCGGCCTTGGCGCCGACGCTCTCCAGGAAGCGCTGGACGATCTCCGGTTCCATCAGCGAAGCACTGCCGCGAAAACCGTGTGGGCGGCTTCGAGGTCGGCGATCGTGACGAACTCGTCGGCGGCGTGGGCCTGCGCGACGTCGCCCGGACCGAAGACGACCGCGTCGATTCCGCGCTCCGCGAAACGCGCCGCCTCCGTCCAGAATCCCAAGTCGACGGGCGCCTCCAGGCGGGCGCCAAAGAGGGGCGCGAAGGCCGGAATGTCGCGGGTGGCGAAGGGTGGGCTCGAGGTGACCACTTGCCAGTCGATCTGGTGCGGCGCGGCGGCGGCCCGGACCCGCCGCTCGGCCTCGGCGAAGAGCTCGTCGACGCCGGCGCCGAGCGCCCCCGGCGCCGGACGCAGCGAGAACGACAGCGTCGCGCGGGTCGGCACGACATTGAAGGCGATCCCGCCATCGAGCGCCGCGACGTTGAGATGGATGCCCTCGAACCCGGCAGGCCCCTTCCCCTTGTGGGCGGCGCCCATCTCGTCGAGGGAGACCGCGGCGCGCGCGAGCACGGCCACCGGGTTCACCAGCTGGTCGACCAGCGACGAGTGTCCGCCCGGCCCCTCCAGAGTCGCCGTCGCCGCCCCGATGCCGCGATGCCGGATCCCGACCCGACAGCCGGTCGGTTCGCAGACGAGGGCCCGCTCGAGGCCGCGCGCCGCTTCGCTGTCGAGAAACGCACGAATGCAGCTACCGCCGCGCTCCTCGTCTCCCGAGAAGAGGATGCCGACCGAACGTTTCACCGGCCCGACCGCCAGCGCTTCGAGCACCCCGGCGATCGCCCCCTTGATGTCGGAAGTGCCGAGGCCGTGCAGGCGATCGCCCCGGCGAACCAGCAGGTGCGGCGGCGAGGTGTAGCCGCTGTTCGCGGGCACGGTGTCCAGGTGCGCGTTGATGACCAGCCGCGGGTCTTCTCTTCCGAAGCGGGCGTAGACGTAGGCGTGGTCGCCGACCTCGACCTCTTCGACGGTGCGGGCCCCCAGCGCCGCCAGCTCGACGGCCAAGCGATGGACCAGTGGCCGTTCTTCACCTTCGGGGTTCCGGGTATCGAAAGAAACCAGCTCCGCCAGTCGATCCACGAGCGCCATCGCCGCGGTTATACAATGTCCCGCCTCCGTGTTGACCTCCGCCGCAGTTCTTGCGCTCGTTCTGGCCGAATCGGCCGCTGTGGCGCCGCCGGTCGTCCAGCTCATGCCGCCGCGCCCGCATCTCATCGCCACCCGCACCGCGACGCCCCCCAAGATCGACGGCCGCCTCGACGACGTGGCCTGGCGTGCGGCCGTCCCCACCGACGCCTTCACCCAGCACTACCCCGACGAAGGGGCGGCCCCCAGCGAGCAAACCGAGGTCCGGGTCCTCTACGACGACCACAACCTCTACGTGGGCGTCGATTGCAGCCAGCTCCATTCGCCCGTCATCAAGCGGCTGCAACGGCGCGACGGCTTCCTGCCCTCGGACGGCGTCTGGATCGACATCGACAGCCGGCGCGACGGCGTGAGCGCCTATCACTTCTCGATCAACGCCGCCGGCGCGCTGCTGGACGGCATCCACTACAACGACACCGCCTTCACCGCCGACTGGGACGCCATCTGGGAGGCCAAGGTCGCCGACACCGACCACGGCTACAGCGTCGAGTTCCGCATCCCGCTCTCCAGCCTCCGCTTCACCTTGCCGGTCAAGGACTGGGGATTTCAGGTCAGCCGCGCCGTCGACGCGCGCCAGGAGACCGACGACTGGGCGTTCTACCCGCGCCGCGCCGCCAACTTCGTCCCCTACTTCGGCCGACTCGACAACCTGACCGACCTGCCGGCGCCGCGCCGGCTCGAGCTGCGCCCGTTCGTGGTCGGGCGCCTGGAGAACCGCGCCGCCGACGCCGACACCGGCGCGCTCGAGCACGGCGTGCTGGGCGGCGCCTCGGCCGGCCTCGACGCCAAGGCGCACCTGACCAACCAGTTGACGCTCGACCTGACCTTGAATCCCGACTTCGGCCAGGTCGACGCCGACACCGTCATCTTGAACCTCTCGACGTTCGAGACCTTCTTCCCCGAAAAACGTCCCTTCTTCCTGGAGGGGCTGGAGGTCTTCGCGACGCTCCGCCCGATCCTCTACACCCGGCGCATCGGCGGGCAGCCGGTGGTGCCGACGCTCGCCGCCGGCGAATCGTTGGTGGCGGAGCCCGATCCCTCCCGGATCTACAGCGCCGCCAAGCTGTCCGGAACGATCGGGACGCGCACCACGGTGGGTGTCATCTCGGCGCTGACCGGGCAGAACGACGTCGAGGTGCAGTCGGCGAACGGGAGCCGGCTGCAGCGGGTCGTCGATCCGTTGACCCTGTTCAACGTCCTGCGCGTCAAGCAGCCGGTCGCGAACAACGCGGACATCGGGCTCCTCGTGACGGCGACCAACCGTTTCGAGACCGCGATCGCTCCGGGAGATCGCTGCCCGGTAACCCAGCTGCCGCCCGGCCCCGACGGCCGCTGCACCAACGACGCGTACGTCGCCAGCCTGGACGGGCGTTGGCGATCGGCGTCGGGTGACTACGCCGCCGCCTGGCAGGGGATCGGCAGCGCCCTGGCCCGCGGCCCGGCGCGCGGCGAGCCGGACGGCATCCCGATCGAGCCCGGGCACCTGGATGGCGGGGCGGCCCTCTACGTCGGCAAGGAGGGCGGGGCGCACTGGCTCTGGAGCGAATGGCAGTACCTCTCGGGCCGGCAGCTCGAGTTCAACGACCTCGGCTACCTCGAACGCAAGGACGACTATCAGAGCTACTTCAATCTCAGCTACCGCACCCTCCAACCGTGGCGCGGAACCCAGGAGACGAGAACCAGCGTTCAGCTGAACCTGCGAGAGACGCTCGATGGCATCAACCTGTGGAACGAGATGATCGTCAACACCTGGATCTCGCTGCGGAGCTTCTGGTCGATCTATTTCGAGGTACACGGCCGGGGGCCCTACTACGACGACCGCGAGATGGGCGACGGGTCGGCGCTGCAGCGCTCGGCCAACCTCGGCGCCTACGCGTCGGTGTCGACCGACCCGCGCCGCCGCGTCACCGGGTCAATCGCGAGCGATTTCGATCGCCGCCACGGCGGCTATCACCTCGATTGCTCGACGACGATCACGCTGCGCCTGCTGCCCCAGCTCGAGCTCAGCCTGATCCCGACCGCCAGCTACGACACGGGCGCCCCGCGCTATGTCGGGATCGATCCGACGCCGGTCGTCATCGGCTCACCGCCCGACTACCGCTTCGGCGCCCAGACGGCCGCCAGCCTGGGGGCGACGGTGCGTGCGTCGTACACCTTCACGCCCGAGCTGTCGTTGCAGTTCTACACGCAGCTCTTCCTGGCCAGCGTGCACTACGGACCGTTCTTCGTCTTCCCCAAGGCCGCCTTCCGGGAAAAGGTCGACCTGTCGGAGCTGATTCCGGCCGGCGCGCCCCCGAGCAACCCCGACAGCGAGCAGGCCACGCTCAACGTCAACCTGGTGCTGCGCTGGGAATACCACCTCGGTTCGACGCTGTTTCTCGTCTACACGCGCGCACAGACGCCCGCCCTCACGGTTTCGCCCACGGGTGCCGCCAGCTTCGATCTCGCCCCCGTCTGGCAAGGTCATGCCGCCGACGATGTCGTCATGCTCAAGCTCGCCTACTGGTTCGGCTGAGCGCGGGAGGGGCGGGCCCCTCCCGCGGGCCCACCCCCGACGAGAGCCGGGGCCGGATCTGCTCGACGGGTGTTTTCTCCGGTGGGCAAAGCCCACCTCCGATTCAGGATGAGATCAGGGCACGACGTATTGACGTATTTGCGGGGTGTCACAGCGTAAACGCCTCACGGAAGGGCGCGGGGATGACGCCGGCTGTTGCGCGGGCGCGGCGCGAGCGGGGTTGCGAGTTGCCCGGGGGTTGGCATCGCGGGTGCAATCACCTGGGATGTGGTCGAACGAGGCCACACCAACCCGGAGGATGACCCCATGATTCGCAATACACTGTTCGGACTCTCCCTGCTCGCTCTCACGACCGGCTCGGCTTTCGCGACGCCCGTCAAACACACCGGCAGCAAGCCGCGCGTCGTCGCGGAAGCGAAGACGGCACCGGCGGGCGACAGCGCCGCGGCGACCGACAAGCCGGCCAAGAAGGCCAAGAAGAGCACCAAGAAGGCCAAAGGCGATGACGCCGCCAAGACCGAGGGTGGCAAAGAGATGAAGGCCGCCCCGGAGGCCAAGTAATCGCTTCAGCCCATCACGGACCCGGGGCCGCCGCCGCAAGGTGACGGCCTCGGGCCGTTTTGCGCCAGAGCTTCCAGGCGAGGACCGCCAGCGCCAGTCCCCAGGCGATCCAGATCAGGCTGCCCCAGTAGGTGAAGGTGAGGTGTCGCGCGCTTCGCGGCGTCAGCGCCGATGGGAGGCCATGGCGCCGGTAGAGCGCCAGCACATCCATCAGGATGGCGACCGTCCCGTGGACCAGGAAGCCGGCGTAGATGCTGCGCGTGCGCATCGCCAGCGAACCGAGGACCACACCCGCGACGACGGCGGCGCACGCTTCCAGGTAGGGCTTGCCGTAGTGGATCATGCAGTAGGGCACCACCATCGACCAGATCGCGCCCGCGCCGAACGTCCGCATCGCGCGCAGCCAGAAGCCGCGGAAGAAGATCTCGAGCGCGAAGAACTGACCGATGTAGATCAGCTCCCACACGGCGAAGTCGACCCAAGACCGTCCGGCCAGCTTGTACATCGGGTAGTAGTCGGCGAAGTCGGGCTGGCGACTGACGATCAGGAGCACCGGTACCATCACGGCCACGCAGAGTGCGTAGATCCAGGCGTGCGCCAGGAAACCGCGCGTTCGCAGGCCGAAGTCCGCCAGCCGATCGCGCCGAAAGAACAGCGGCCAGACCGCCAGGGGCGCAAGATAGCCCCCGATGCGCGTGACGCCCCACCAGATCCGCACGTAGAGCTCGTCGTAGAGATCGGGGTTCACCAGGCCACCGGGATGTGCGTGGGCGCGGCGGACCAGCAGCGGACGCAGCACGCGATCGTAGAAATCGGGACGGCCGTAGTACTCCTGGATCGTCAAGACCAGCGCCACCAGCGTCAGCGCGACGAAGGGGCGGGTGTCGATCTGGTCGCGCGCGGCCAGATCGCGCCGCAGAGTGAGGGCTTCGGCGTCGAGCTGGCGCCAGGTGTCCCGGAAGAACAGCCACACCAGCGGCGCGATCATCGCCAGCAGCGGAAGCGGGATCGCCCACTTGACCGCGGGGTACTGGAGCCATTGCATGTGGAGGAAGCCGGAAACAATCATATATTGCGCGCGTGAGCCCAGACAATGAAGACGGCGACGCGGCCTCCGGCGGGGTCGCCCCGGCGGAGAAGGTCTCGAAGCTCGGGAAGTTCATCCAGACCTACCACGGCTTCCTGTCGAGCTTCGTCATCGGCGTGGCGGGCCTGGTGGCCACGTCGATCTGGCAGTACCGCCAGTCTCAGATCGCGGCCCAGCAGGCGCACTCGGAGCAGACCATCGCGGAGACCAAGGCGGAGAACGACTGGCGCATCGCCCGCGCCGAGATCCTGTCCAAGAACCTGAACGTGCTGTCGGCGCAGGGGCCCGGCAGCGCCGACCAGCGTTTCGGCGTGCTGCTGTCGCTCACGCGCGGCGCGATCATCGATCCCGAGCTGGCGGTTTCTTACGCCATGGAGCTGGGCAAGGACAACCCGACCTACATGCGCACGGTGCTGGAAGCGACCGGGCAAAAGAACTACGACCAGCTGGCGCAAGGGTTCAAGCTGACCTGTGTCGAGCGATACGGCGTCGAGAAGGCGACCGAGCTCTGCAAGGACGACGCGCTGGCCGACCGATCGGACGCCATCGCCCAGGTGATCCTCGACGAGATGGAAGCCGCCGAGGCGGTCCGCGCGGCCCCCGGCAACGGCCCCCTGTCGCTCTTGCACGAAGAGCGGGAGGTGCAGGCGTTCCCGGGCAAGATGGCCTGGCTGTTCGAACCCTACCTGCAGGATCTCTATGAACGCCGGCAGTGGCAGGAGATCCAGCGCTTCGAGAATTACTCGGCGGGCGCGCGCCTGGTCGGTGCGCTGGTCCTCTCGACGGCGCGCACCGGCGAGATGGTGAGCACCACCGAGGCCGCCGACCTCGATCGCTTTCACGCCGACCACCGCAAGTGGCTGGCGTCGTATCTGCTGAGCGCGACCTGTGCCGCCGAGTGCCGCGGCAAGCTGGTCGACGTTATGCTCAGCTCGTACGGCGAAGCGCAGGGCGACTACGACGAGCCGTTCCGCCGGCTCTTGCTGCAGTCGCGCGTCGAGGCGGCCCCCGCCTATGCGCACCTGCACCCGCGGCTGCTCTGGTGCCAGGTCGACGCCGATGATCTGGCGATGTTCCGCGATCGCGTGCTGGTCCCCGCGCTCACGACGGCGCTGGCCGACGCCAAGACCGATCCGACGTTGGTCGAGGATCTGGTCGGCCTGCTCGCGCTGGTGCCGGAGCCCGCCGCGACCGCTGCCGCGGCACTGGACGCCTGGAAGAAGGCGCTCGCCGCGCTCGGGCGGCCGGGCGAGCATCTGCAGCGCACGTTCAATTCACGGCGGGCCGCCTCGGCGCACGAACGTTCCAATCCGCCCCCCATGATCAAGAAGGTGAACTTCTGCAACGCGGCCGCGATGGCGGCGGCCCCGGCGCCCGCGCAGCCATGAGCGAGACCCGCGGCCGCACGCTGCTGGACATGAATGGCTACCAGTGGACGGTGCTGTTCGCCGCCTGGCTGGGCTGGGGCTTCGACTGCTTCGACGGGCTGCTCTTCAACTACGTGGCGCCCAACTGCGTGCCGACGCTGCTGGGGCTGTCGATCGGGTCGGCGGCCGCCAAGGCCGCGACGCTGCGCTGGGGCGGCATCTTGACCTCGATGCTGCTGCTCGGCTGGGCCACCGGCGGCATCCTGTTCGGTCAGATCGCCGATCGAATCGGCCGCACGCGCACGTTGACGCTGACCATGTTGCTGTACGCGCTCGGCACCGCCTGCTGCGCGATGGCGCCCAACATCTGGGCGCTCATCGCCTTCCGGCTGATCGCCAGCCTCGGAATCGGCGGCGAGTGGGCGGCCGGCGCCGCCATGGTCGCCGAGGTGGTCCCCGAACGCCGCCGCGTCGAGGCCGGCGCGCTGCTCTACACCTCGGCGCCGGCCGGGCTGTTCCTGGCCACGTTCGCGAACTTCCAGATCGCGGGCGTGGTCTTCAAGGGGACCCCCGAGACTTCCTGGCGCTACGTCTTTCTCTGCGGCCTCATCCCCGCTGCGGTGGCGTTCGTGGTCCGCATCTTCGTGCGCGAGCCCGAGCGCTGGAAGGCGATCGCGACTTCGGGTACCAGCCGGCCACGCCTCCGCGAGCTCTTCACCACCGAGAACCGCGCGCTCACCCTGAGCGGCTTTTCCATGGCGCTCGTCGCGCTCATCACCTGGTGGAGCATCAACGCCTTCATCCCGATCGTCTCGACCGGCCTCGCGCAGACGACCGCCAAGGCGCAGGGCTTCGCCAAGCCGGCCACGCTGGCGCTGGTCGAGCACTGGAAGGCGCTGGCGACCAACGTCTTCAACCTGGGCGGCCTCATCGGCACGCTGCTCACCATCCCCGCCGCCAAGCTGATGGGCCGACGCAAGATGTTCGGCCTTTACTACTTCCTGTCGGGGATCGCCGTCCTGGCGACCTTCGGTCTCGATCTGACGCCGCTGTCGCGGCTCTACATGTATTTCTTCATCGGTGTGACGGTGTTCGGCGTCTTCGGCAGCTTCACCTACTACCTGCCCGAGCTCTTCCCGACCCGCCTGCGCGGTACGGGCGCCGGCTTTTGCTACAACATCGGCCGGGTGATCGCGGCCGCCGGTCCCTTTCTGGTCGGAACGGTCGCCGCCCGGGGCGTCAACTCGCTCCAGACCGCGCTGCACGCGCTGTTCTGGGTCGGCGTCGTTCCGCTGGCCGGGGTGGCCCTGGCTCTCTCCCCGCTGGTCGTAGAGACCAAGGGCCGCGTGCTGGCCTAGTCGGCTCGACGCGCCCCGGCAGCGTCTTACCTGGACCCGACGGACCTGAGGTAGACTACGTTCCGGCGATCGGAGGCAGTCAGATGATGGCCCAGTGGTCCCGCTCCGCGTTCTGGATTGGTATCGGTGCGCTCGCGTTCTCTCTGGGCTGCGCCAGCAGCGACCCCTCCGGATCCCCGGGGACCGGAGGCAGCGGCGCGACGGGCGGTAACGGCGCCACGGGCGGGACCGGCGCGGCGGCGGGGACCACGGGCGCGGCGGCCGGAACCAGCGGAGCCTCCGCCGGGACCAACGGCGCGACCGCCGGAACGACTGGCGCAGCAGCGGGAACCAGCGGCGCGAACGGCGGAACGACCGGCGCAGCAGCGGGAACCAGCGGCGCGAACGGCGGCACCGCCGGAACCAACGGAACGGGCGGTTCGGTGACCGGCGGAAGGGGGGGAGGCGGAACCGCCGGCCACGCTGGAGCCGGTGGTGGCAGCGGAACCGCCGGCCACGCCGGAGCCGGCGGCAACGCGACCGGCGGCAGCGGCGGAGCCGCAGGAAGCGGGGCCGGCGGTGCGGGTGGAACCGTTCCGTTCAAGGGCGTCGCCAACTCACCCTGCGCGGATCGCACCGCCTTGAACATTTCCTGGTACTACAACTGGGAGCAGACCGAGAATGAGGCCTGCAGCAACGGCAAGGGCGGCGTCTTCGTCCCGATGATCTGGGGCCACACCGGGAGCGAGCAGAGCGCGTCCGGCATCACCAGCTCGATCTCGTCGTTCGTGAGCAAGGGCTACCCCTACGTGCTCGGCTTCAACGAGCCCGACAACAGCACGCAGTCCAACATCGCCGTCGCCACCGCGGTCTCGCTCTGGCCATCCTTCCTCAACCCGGCGATCAAGACGGTCAGCCCGGCCGCACAGGCCAACACCACCGGTCAGGCCTGGTTCACCACCTTCATCGGCGACGTGAACGCCAACAGCACCGGCCTGCGCACCGATGTCATCGGCCTGCATTGGTACGGATGGAACGCCGGCTCGTGCGACGCCGCCGCCTCGCAGCTCAACGGCTACCTCAACTGGGCGGAGGGCTTCGCCGGCAATCGCCCGATCTGGCTCACCGAATGGGGCTGCCTCAACCTCAGCGCGCCCGACGTCCAGACGGTGGTGAACTTCTACAAGGGCGCCCTAGCCGTCTTCGCAAAACATCCCCGGGTCCAGCGTTACGCCTGGTACCCCTGGTCGACCAACCTGGCGCTCACCAACTCCGACGGCTCGCTGACCGCCCTCGGAACCGCCTACGCCGCCGCCCCCTCATACAAGTAGCGGCGGCGCAGCCGGCGGGGGTACTAGCCCTTCTTGACCATGTAGGTCAGCAGATCGACGCAGCGGTGGCTGTAGCCCCACTCGTTGTCGTACCAGCTGACCAGCTTGAAGAAGTTCGAGTTGAGCTCGATGCAGCTGCCGGCGTCGTAGATGCTGGAGCGCTCGTCGTGGATGAAGTCGGTCGAGACCACCTCGTCCTCGGTGTAGCCGAGGATGTCCTTGAGGTAGGTCTCGCTGGCGCGCTTCATCGCGGCGTTGATCTCCTTGAGGCTGGTCGCCTTCTCGGTCTTGAAGGTCAGGTCGATCACCGACCCGGTGGGCGTCGGCACGCGGAAGGCCATGCCGGAGAGCTTCCCCTTGACCGCCGGCAACACCAGCGCCACCGCCTTAGCCGCACCCGTCGTCGACGGGATGATGTTGAGCGCCGCGCTGCGGCCGCCCTTCCAGTCCTTGCGCGACGGACCGTCGACGGTCTTCTGCGTCGCCGTGTAGCTGTGCACCGTCGTCATGAGGCCCTCGGTGAGCCCGAAGCCCTCCTTGAGCAGGACGTGAACGACCGGCGCCAGGCAGTTGGTCGTACAGCTCGCGTTCGAGACGATGTGGTGCTTGGCCGGGTCGTAGTTCTCGTGGTTGACGCCCATGACCACGGTGATGTCCTCGCCCTTGGCGGGCGCCGAGATGATCACCTTCTTGGCGCCGGCGGCGAGGTGCCCCTTGGCCTTCTCCGCCTCCGTGAAGAGGCCCGTCGACTCGATCACGTAGTCGATGTTCAGCTGCTTCCAGGGCAGGTCGGCTGGCGACTTGGCGCTGACGACATGGATCTCCTTGCCGTCGACCACCAGCACGTCGTCGGCTTCCTTGTCGGAACCGGAACGTTTCGAGCTGACGCTCCCCTCGAACTTCCGCTGGGTGGAGTCGTACTTCAGGAGGTAGGCCAGGTTGTCGGCCGGGACGATGTCGCCGACGGCGATCACCTCCACCTCCTTGCCGAAAAGCCCCTGCTCATGAAGGGCGCGGAACACCAGACGACCGATCCGACCGAAACCATTGATGGCGACGCGAATGCTCATTGCGATCTCCCTGCGGCTTTGCGAGACGAGAGTGGAAGGAAGAAACATATATGACCCGCGCCCGGCGGCCAAGCAATCCGTGGCTCCGGTCACCGACGCGCCCGGCGGCCAAGCAATCCGTGGCTCCGGTCACCGACGCGCCCGGCGGCCAAGCAATCCGTGGCTCCGGTCACCGACGCGCCCGGCGGGCAGCGCTACCATCGCAATCGGTGAGACGGGCAATTCGGCTTTTCGCGCTGGCGGCCCTGGGTGGGCAGCTGGCCGCTATCGCCGACGCGCTGTTCGTGGAGCACGTCACCTGCGCCGAGCACGGCGACCGGATCCACGTCACGTCGCACGGGCCCGCCCCCGTCGCCCAGACCTGGGCCGGGGTCGGCGCCGCGATCGCCGGCACCGCAGACGAGCACGACCAATGTCTCCTCGACGAGGACGGCGACCAGGCCCCCGCCACCGCGCCGACGGCGCTTTGCCTGCCCGCCCTGGCCCAGGCGTCCCCGCCCCACTTCGAGCCAGGGGCGCCCGCCGTCCGGCGGGCGCCCCTCTACCGCCTCGCGCCCAAGAACTCCCCGCCAGAGAAGTCGCGTCCGTTGGTCTGAATCTTTCCGCGACTTTTTCTTCTGCAAGGAGCTCGTCATGAATCGATCTGCGAATCGTCTGGTACTGCTTTGTCTGGTGTCCTCAACCGCCGCGCTCGCCTCGGGCTGCGCCACCGTCGTCGAGGGCAACGAACGCGCGCTTTTCTATTCGGCCGGCCATGGCCTCAGCAAGGATCCGGTGCCGAGCGGCTGGTACTGGCACCTGCCCTGGAACGACTACATCACCTACGACCTGCGCTGGACCTCGCACACGGAAGAGATCCACATCCATTCCAAGGACGGCTTGCACATGAACATCGACGTGGCGGTGGTGGTGCGGCCCGATCCGAGCGAGATCTACGCGCTCGACACCGAGGTGGGCCCGAAATTCTACGAAGCGGTGGTCAAGGCCGCGGTGTTCGCGGCGGCGCGCGACGCCTCGGGGCAGTTCGACCACATGCAGATCGCCACCCAGACCCATTCCTTGGAGCGCGCGATCCACGACGCGCTGATGGAGCATCTCAAGGGCAAGCACATCGAGCTGTCGGAGGTCGCCATCCAGCACTTCGATCTGCCGCCCGAGGTCGAGATCGCCGTCAACCGCAAGGCCAGCGAAGGGCAGCTGGTGAGCGCCAAGGAGGTCGAGCTGACGCTGGCGCAGCGCGAGGCGAAGATCACCGTCGAGAAGAAGCGGGGCGTGCTCGAGGCCGAGGGGGTCGAGCGTTCGCTGCGCGCCGAGCAACAGCTCGCCGAGAACACCGCCCAGATCAAGATCGAGGAAGAGAAGCGAAAATCCGAGCTGTCCAAGGCGCAGACCGAAGCCGAAGCGATCAAGATCCGGGCCGACGCCGACGCGCACGCCATCCGGGTGCGCGCGGACGCCGACCGGGTGCGCATCCAGGCCGCTTCGCAGAACCTCTCGCCCAACTACGTGCGCATCCAGGCGCTGGAGGCGCTGTCGCACGTGATGGGGACGGGCGCTGGCAAGATGATGGTGTTGCCCGTCGGCAAGGATGGCCTGCCGGCCTATTTCGGGGCCTTCCTGAACCCATTCAGTAACTTCATGGGCGCGGTGTCCGGCTCGAACGACGGCACGGCCAAAATGTGAGATCGACGTGAGGTCGGCGTGAGGTCGCGCGCCCGGTGCGATCTAACGCTTGGGGCAGCCTCGCGGTCGCGGCCGGGCTCGACCTAGCGCCTCAGCAACATCACGGTGGCGCCCGCGCCGCCGTCGCGCGGGCGCGCCGAGGCAAACGCCAGCACGCCCGCGCGCGCGGCGGCCGGGCTCGACAGCCATTGCCAGATCGCGGGCCGCAACACCGACGCGCCCGCCTCCGAGTTGTGGCCGCGCCCGTGAATGACCAGCGCCGCCCTGGCGCCGCGTCCGCGCGCCGCCGCGACGAATCGCGCCATCCCGCGCACCGCTTCGTCGCGGAGGCGGCCGTGCAGATCCAGCCGCGCCTGCACGGGGGGCTCGCCGTTGCGCAAGGCATGCAAGATCTTCACGCTCACGTCGGGCGCGCGGCCCGTGATCATGTCGCCGCTCTCCTCGACGACGAAGGAGGGCGTTTCCACCACTCTCAGAGCTTGCGGAACGTGTCGATCACCTGGTGGATGACCTTGCCGTTCGGATCGTGGCGCGCCCGATCGATGACGCCGATCATGGTCAGCTTCGAGTGAAACGCGACGCCGGTGTGTCCGCCTTCGCGCCCCCACTGCTCGAGCAGGCCCGCCTGCCCTTTGCCGAGCGCGTCCGGATCGCGGTATTCGCAGACCAGCGTGTCGATGGTCTGCACGCGCCCCTGCTCGCAGTAAGACGCGCCGTACGGGACCGGCTGCAGGGGTGCAAAGCCCTCCGGCGCGAGGCCCGCACCCCGCCAGGCATTCTCGACCGCATCGGTGTGGGGCGTGCCGTCGACGTGCTGTGCCGGTGCTGCCGCCAGTGGCGCGCCGGCCGCGGCAGGCGCGCCGGGCGGTGCCGCCGCGGGAGCTCCCGATGAGGGCGCGCCGCTCTGGTGGCAACCACCCGGGATCAGCAACCCGCCGACCAGCAACCCGCCGGCCAGCAACCCGCCGACCAACCGGCTGGCAAGCTCCCACCGATCACGCTTCGTGTTCATGATCATCGTCCTGGACCTCAACGGTGAAAGCCGTTCCCGTGGGACGCCGGGCGCGGGCCACCGCCACCGCCGCCGTTATGCCAGCCGTTTCCCGCAGGGGCCGGGCCACCTCCGCGTGAGGGACCGCCGTGCCCACCGTTGTTGGCGGGCGCAGCCGGCGCGCCCCGGAAGCCGCCGCCCCGCTCGGGGGGTGGCCCGCCATGCCAGCCGCCGCCCCGCTCGGGCGGACCGCCGTGCGGACCCGGCCCATGTCCGTGCTCCCGCTGCTCGAAATTGCGGTGTTCCTCGCGATGCATCTCGCGCTCGCGGTGCATCTCCTGTCCGCGATGCATCTCCTCCTCGCGGCGCTCGTGCATCGCCATGTCGCGCCGTTCCATGCCGGGAGGTCCCTCGCGCCAACCCGGGCCCCCCCGAACCGGACCGGGGCCGGGCCCACCACGCCAACCGCCACCGACGAAGATCTCGCCGCGGAACGCGGGCGGCGCGACGCGCACGTCGATCTCCGGCCGCGCGAAAATGAGCGGCGCATAGACGTCGTTGATCACCACGAATCGCGGCTGATCACTGTAGTAGACGGGGTCGTACGCGCCGACGTACCAGTAGGCGCCCCCGCGCATCTCGAACTGGGCCTGCGGCGGCGGCGCGTACCAGTGGGAGTGGGGCCCGCGAATGTAACAGTAGGCCGGTCCGCCGAGCTGCACGCTGGCGTCGGCGATCGGATGCGGCCCGTAGAACGAGTACTTCGGGCCGTCGTAGTCGAACGGCGTCGGATCCCCGACGAAGTAGTACTGCCCGTCGACCTGCCGGTATAGGCGCGGATCCGAGGGCGGATAGTCGTGAAAATGGGGGACATCGATGTCGCAGAATCCGTGCCCGACCCGCTTGGGGAGCGGATGCCGGGACATGTACTGGACGACCTCCGCCTGGGCCGCGCCCGCGGCGCCGACGAAAGTGAGCAAAAAGACAGAAACGACCAAGGCTCGACGCATCATGTCTCCTTTTGGGGCCGGTGATCATACGCGATCCGGTCGTCGGGGATACGCCCAGACATCTCGAACGAAGATGAAAAAATCCGAGGGGGCCGAGCACAAACCAAACAGGCTGTATTGGCCGATACGGGTCGCGAACGGTCTTGATTCCAAAGGCCCAATCGCGCACGGTGAAAGGCGGTTCTCACGTGGAGGGGGAGATGGTGCAAAAGAAGGTCCTGCTGGTGGAAGACGATCTCGAGATTCGGGACGTTCTTCAGGATCTTCTCGAGGCCGAAGGCTACGACGTCATCCCCGCCAGCCACGGACGACAGGCGCTCGACTATCTGGAAAGCGCGCCCGTCGATGCGCTCCCCGATCTGGTGGTGCTCGACCTGATGATTCCCCTGGTCAACGGGACGCAGGTGCTCGCCGCGATGAAGCGCGATCCCAAGCTCGCGCCGATTCCGGTCGTCGTGCTCAGCGCCGCCACCCGCGAGCGCCCGGCAGGCGCCGCCGCGTTTCTCCCCAAGCCGATCCCCCTGCAGACGCTGTTCGAAACCATCCGCGGCTTCGTCGACGCCGGCCTGCCCCAGCTGACCTAGCGGCGATCTGAGCGGCGACTAGCGATCGAGGCGGGTCGGGCTGTCGCCCTCGTAGCCGGCGGGGTTCGGGACGGGCGCTGGCGGCTTCTCCCCGGCCGCGACCAGCTCCGGGAGCGCCGTCGCCGGCTGCAAGCTGGCCGACTGGACGTCTTCCTTCTCGATGATCGGCAGATCCTTGGCGGCGATCTCACAGCTCTGTCGAATCGTGCGGGCACGCCCGATCTCGCCCAGGCGGTAATAGGCCACCACCCGCCAGAAGCAGGCCTCCGCGTCGGCACGCGAGTCGAACCCGCGCAGATGGAAGAGCACCGTCTGCCAGCGATCGGACTGACCCGGCTCCCGCGCGGCCTTCTCCGCGTCGTCGAGCTGATCGCGTCGATTCTGGGACAGCGCCTTGCGCGCGGCCGCGGCGTGGCTGGGGAAGGGGGTGATCTCGACGTTGTCGTTGATGGTATGGGCCTGTTCGCGCCCCGCCTTCAATCGCGCCGCCCGTGACCCCTTGCCACGGGTCGCCAGGGGCTTGGCGTTGTTCGCGGGCCCCTTTGCCTTGGGGGTGGCCTTCTTGCGCCTGGTCTTGCCCGCGGTTTTCGTACCGGTTTTCCCGGTCTTGCCCGCGGTCTCGGTGGGGGCGCTCTCCGCCGCGCCGGCGGCCCCGGTCGTTCCCTCCGCCGCACGCGACCCGGTCGGGGCCAGCCCGAGAGCAACCACCAAGACCATTGAAAGCCACCGTCTTACGTAGCGCGTTCGGCCCATGCGGGGAGCCTATCCGTTCGTTGCATTTGCCGCAAAAGCGCATTTCGTACCGCGGCGCGTGGTTCGAGGTGATTGCCGAAAGTCCGGCGCGATCTCTTTTCTCGTTCCCCCTTGGGGTCCGAGCTCGCCCGGGGGTAGGATAATTGGCCCCTCGGAAGCTCCATGGTTCATCCGTCGCCAAACGCCCATCTCCGCTTGGTCACGCCGCCCGTCGGCCAGCCCGACGACGCGGCGGACGTGGATCTGGCGCGGGCGCTCATCGCCGGGGCGCCCCGCGCGCCCGAGCTGGCATGGGATCGGTACGCGCCGCTGGTCCACGGAATCGTCAGCCGCGCCCTCGGCCCCGACGCCGAGGTGGAGGACGTGACCCAGGAGATCTTCTACCGCTTGTTCTCGCGCATCCGGACCCTGCGCAAGCCCGAGGCGCTCCGAAGCTTCGTCGTCTCGTTCGCGGTCCGGATCGTCAAGTGGGAGCTGCGCCGGCGGCGCGCGCGGCGCTGGCTGACCCTCTCCGAGACCGGCGAGGTTCCCGACAACCAGCTGCTGTTCATGAGCGTCGAGAACCGCTACGCCCTCCAGCGCCTCTACGGTCTGCTCAATAAGCTGAGCACGCGCGAGCGCCTGGTGCTGGTGCTGCGGCACGTGGAGGGGATGACGCTGGAGGAGATCTCCGAAGCAATGGAGATCTCGCTGGCCACGGTCAAACGGGCCCTGCGTCGGGCGTCGACACGCCTGTCGGAGCTGGTCGACGCCGACGTCAAGTTGCCGCGGGCGCTCGACAAGAGCGCGCGGAGGCGGGGGACGTGAGAGACGTGCGGAACGACGGCAGCGGTGTCGGTCGGGACTCCGGCCAGCTCGGCGACGGCGACGGCGAGCTCGGCAAACTTGGATCGAATGCCACGGCGCTGGTCGAGCTGGCGCGCAAGAGCCTCGGCCAGATGACGCCCTCGGAGCAGTCGCGGGGTCTAGATACCCTGCGCGCGCGCCTGGCGTTCGGCCGCTGGCGGACCGGCCGACCGCTCGCGTACGTGCTTCTGGGCGCCGCCGCCGCGACGGCTGTGGTCGCCGTCGTATCGCGGGCGCGGATCCGCGAGGAAGCCGGACCACCCCTGGCCTTCGGGGTCGAGGGGGGCGCGCTGGGACCGGGCGGCGTGATCGAAGCGCGCGGAGACGCGGAGCCGGCCGTGCGCTTCGTCGACGGCACCGTCATCACGCTGGCGCGCGGGACCAAGGGACGGGTCGACGCCGTCGATGGACGCGGCGCGCACCTGTCGATCTCGGACGGAACCGCGGCGGTCAACGTCGTTCCGAAACCACACGCGCGCTGGCGGATCGATGCCGGCCCGTTCGTTATCAACGTTCACGGAACGGTGTTCACGGCGGCCTGGAACGCCGCGAGCGGCCGGCTGGACGTGCGGCTCGAGCGCGGCCTGGTATCCGTGGAGGGCCCCATGGCCGGCGGACCGATCGCGATCCACGCCGGCCAGCGGCTCACGGTGGTGCCCCGGCAGTCCCGCGTGGTCCTGCGCGGGCTCGACGATCGGGACGACGACGCCGTGGCCGTCGAAACACCGCCAGCGCCCACCGAGCGACCGGCGCCGACGCCCGCGCCGGCCCCCGTCGCGCCGGCACGGTCGGGCGTCCGGCCGACCCGCAGCGGCCGGATATCGACAGCGGCATCGTCGCCTGCGACCTGGAGCGCCGCGCTGGCCGCCGGTGAATTCGCCGCTATCGTCGACGACGCCGAGCGCGACCTGCCCCGCGCGCTCGCCTCGTCGAGCTCGAACGATCTCGCCGCGCTCTCGGACGCGGCCCGCTACCGGCGCCGCGACGATCTGGCGCGGCAAGCCCTCACCGCGCAGCGGCGGCGGTTCCCGGATTCGCCCCGCGCGGCCGATGCCGCGTTCTTCCTGGGCCGCCTCGACGAAAACGACGGGGGTGGCCTGGTTCACGCGTTGCGCTGGTACGACCGCTACCTCGACGAGGCCCCGAACGGCTCGTACGCCGCCGAGGCGCTGGGCCGCAAGATGGTCGCCCTTCGCGAGCTCTACGGCGGGGCGGCGGCCCGCGGCGTGGCCGACGAGTACGTTCGCCGCTTTCCGCGCGGCAGCTACGCCGGAGCCGCGAGCGCGCTGCGCGGCGAGCGGTGACTTCGCGCATCGGCCGCGGCCTGGCTTCGGCGGCCGCCGTGTGGGTCGCCTTGATCTTCGCCACCGATCTCGCGCGGGCCACCGCGCTGCCCAAGGTGATCTTGGTTCGCCCCCCGGCCGCACCGCCCTCGGTGACGGAAGCCTTGGTCCGCCTGCGCGGAGAGCTCATCGCAGCGGGGTTCGACGCCGAGGTGATCGAGCTTTCGCTGGGGGCCGACGTGCGGGCATCGCTCGAGCGCGCGTCGCCCGCCTCGACCGCCACGGCGACCGCGCTGGTGGCCGTCATCGCCAGCGCCGATCCCGGTAGCGCCGAGCTGTGGGTCATCGATCGGGTCACCGGCAAGACCGTGGTCAGGCGGGTGAACGCCGGGGCTGCCGACGCCTCCCGCATGGCCGAGGTGCTGTCGGTGCGGGCGGTCGAGCTGCTGCGCGCCAGCTTCCTCGAGCTGGCCATCGCGACCCGTCCGAGCGCCGAGGCCCCCGCGCCCACCGCACCCGCCGTCGAGCGCTGGGCCATCCAGACGCTGGAAGAGCCCGATTGGACCTGGGCCGTCGAGGCGGGCGGCGGAACCGCCGACGCGATCGGAGGGGTGTGGAACGCGATCCTCTCGGTCGCCCGGCTGGAGCACGCGTTCGGAAGACGGTTGTGCGCGCGGGTCACCTTCGAGGGCATCGGGACCGACGCGCGGGTCGACACGCCGAACGGATACGCCGATGTATCGCAGACTGTCCTGCTGGCCGAAGCCTTGGTTCGATTCCGACGCGGCCGTCGAATCGAACCGCTGATCACATTGGGCGCCGGCACGCTCCGGCTCGCGGCCGACGGGCACGAGGCGGCGCCTTACCAGGGGGAGAGCGGCGTGCGCTGGGCGGCCGCGGGGGACGTCGGCGTCGGCGTGCGGCTTCCGCTGCTCCGCCGGCGTTTCGAGATCGGGATCGAGGCGCACGCGCTGCTGGCCCAGCCCTATCCCACGGTCCGGTTCTTCGATACCGAGGTGACGCACGCCGGCCGGCCCTCCCTCATCGGCAGCGTTACACTGCTGGGGGGGATCTGAGATGACGGCGCCGGCGCAGCGAATCTGGTGGGCCACCGCCGCCCTCGCGACCGGTCTGGCCTTCGGCTGCACGGCCGGGCCGATCGACGTCGCCACCCTGTCGTCGGGCGGGTTGACCTCTGGGCTGGTCGGACACTGGACGTTCGACGAGGACGCTGGATTTACGGCCAACGACAGCTCCGGCAACGGACGCACCGGAACGATCGCCGGCCCCGGCTGGAGCTGGATTCCTGGACGATTCGGCTCGGCGTTGCACTTCGCCGGCACGGATCAGGTCACCGTTCCCGGGCTGCCGCAGGCGACCGAGAGCTACAGCGTGGCGGCCTGGACCTACTTCGCGTCGAACGAGGTGGTTGGACCCACCTCGATCGCCAACGTCCTCAACACCGAGATCCCGGGCGGCGGCTGGGCGCTGTACGCGACGCTCTATCCCTCCGGCTATACCGGCTACGCGTTCCGCTACTGGGTGGGCCCACCGCAGGAGTACGAGATGAGCCCGCCGACCCCCTGCAACTGCCTGGTCCTCGACGCCTGGGTGCATCTGGCGGCGGTCCTCGACGCGACGTCGTCCTCGTTGAGCCTCTACGTCAACGGCGTCCTCGAACGTACGGTACCAACCACCGTCGGAATTTCGTCCGGGGCAGGCACCCTCGACATCGCGCGCGCGCAGGCCCCGGGATTTCTGCTGACCGGCGCCATCGATGACGTCGCGATCTACGATCGGGCGCTGGTTTCCGAGGAGGTCGCGCAGCTGGTCCAGGCGCCGGCACCCGACCCCCAGTGAGCTCCCCGAGCCGCCGCGACGGGTCGGCCTCCCCGGCTACCCGCCGGACAGAGCCGCGAATCCCGAGAAAAACTGGCGGAGCTTTTCTTTGCGCGCGTCCGGCAGGTAGTCGAAGTTGGTACCGCGATCGACCACCTCCCAGAAATCTTTGGAGGTGATGGCCAGCATCTCGTCGCGAATCGAGCGCAGCCGTTCCGCCGATTCGTTGGCCATGTCGTCGAAGATGGCCAGCGCGCGTGCGGCTTCGCCGCTGCCGAGGTAGTACGAAGCCAGCTTGGCCTGCGCCTTGCGGACCCCTCGCAGCGCCCGTTCCTCGGCCTGATTTTCGGGCTCCTTGTCGATCTCGAGAAAGAGGGCCAACAGCCGGTCGTGGCAAGCGGCGCGGCGTGCGCTCGCCAGCTCGCACAGCGCGCAGAGATCGTAGGCCACGGTCTCGGTGACGAAACCCATTCCGCTGCCGTGGGCCAGCCGCGCGTAGTATTTGAAGTGGCCAGCGATCTCGACCACCGTGGCCTGCGTCCATCCGTCGGCTTCCGCCGGCGCCGCCAGCAGCGCTTCCGCCAGCTGCCGATATTGGTTGAGCACGTTGTACGCCGTCCGCACGTCGCGGGCGTTGAGCGCCGCGCGCAGGTAGGTGTTCATGAACTTCACGGTCAGCGAAAAGACCTCGCGGTTGGAGGAAGCCAGCGCGGCCTCCCCGACGTAGCGGGTGTCAATGGCCACCACGTGCGCCATCTCGGGCATGCTGGTCAGCGCGGCGCCGAACACCTCGCGGATCTGGCGCAGCCCCTTCCATTCCAGCCAGGTGTGGTTGCGCCCCAGATCTTCGAGCGAGTCCGACGCCAGCGCGACGAAGTCCGGATCGGCCCGCAGCGGGGCGCCGATCAAGAACCACTCCGGCTCGAGCGCTGCCTTGCGATCCTGATAGTCGACCAGCAGCCGACGCAGCGCCGCCGACGCGTCGGAGGCGATCACCTTGTCCTTCTGCCCGAGCGCGTTCACGGCGATGTCGGCCAGATGCGCCAGGCCGCTCACCGCCTGGGCCTGGCGTTCCGTGAAGGTGCCGGCCGTCTTCTTGGCGTCGCGGGCCGTGGCGCGTTCCAGCGTCTGCACCCCGATGCGCGCGATGACCTTCTCGGGATCGAGGAAGTCGAACACGTAGGCGAAGTAGGGCACCAAGATCAGCAGGCTCCCCGACGACATGAGCACGGTTGCCGTGATCGTTGCCTGGGGCACGTAGTCGCCGCGGACAACGAAGCTCACCCAGACCGACTCGACGCAGGCGATGACGAAAAAGCCCATCACGCCCAGGTTGATCTTGTCGCGGAAGAACAGGTCGGCGACGCGGGAGGTATAGCGGGTCGCCGCGAGCTGGACGACGATCGAGACCACGGTGATGGCGATCCCGAGGACCGCCGCGATGACCTGCGACAAGCTGCCCAGCGCGTTCTGCATGGTGAACGCGTCGAAGTCGAAGATCTGCCGGAAGGGGCCTTCCTTGTGGTGGGCCGAGGCCGCGTCGATCAGGAAATAGTCGAGCAGCCAGAACGCCGCGAACACGCAGACGGCCAGCGCGGTCAGGGCCGCGAGCGTGAGGAGCGACCGGCGGCGCTGGCGCTGGCGCGGGGCGTGGGGCGGCATGGGCCGGCATGTTACCCTAGAGCCCATGTCGGTAGGACCCCGCTCGGCCGTCGAGGGCGCCCTGCTGCTCACCATCGACGTCGGAAACACGAACATCTCGTTCGGCCTCTACGAGCGCGATCGCGAGCGCGGTCGGCCCCGGGCTCTGCACGCGGACTGGCGCCTCGAGACCCGGTCAGGGCGCACGTCCGACGAATACGCGGCGCTGCTGGGCGAGCTGTTCCGCCAGGCGGGCCTCAGCTTCGCCCAGGTGAAGGCGGCCGTCATCTCGTCGGTGGTCCCGCCGGTGCTGGCACCCCTCGACCGGTTCTGTCGCCAGATCCTCGGACTCGAACCCCTGATCGTCGGCCCCGGCACCAAGACCGGCGTGCCGATCCTCTACGAGAACCCGCGCGAGGTCGGCGCCGATCGCGTCGTCAACGCGGTGGCCGCCTTCGAGCGCTGGCCGCAGGGGGCTATCGTGGTCGACTTCGGCACCGCGACGACCTTCGACGTGATCACCCCGCGCGGCGAGTACGCGGGGGGCGTCATCGCGCCGGGGTTGGCCATCTCCGCCGACGGGCTCTACCAGGCGACCGCCAAGCTGCCGCGGGTCGAGATCGCCCGACCGCCCTCGGTCATCGGCCGCAACACGGTCGCCAGCATGCAGGCCGGCCTGGTGTTCGGCTACGCGGGGCTGGTCGACGCCATCGTCGAGCGCATCCGCGGCGAGATCGACTTTTCACCGCACGTGGTCGGCACGGGCGGACTGGCGCCGCTCATCGCCCGGGAGA
Source organism: uncultured Myxococcales bacterium (assembly GCA_937889515.1). GTDB lineage: Bacteria > Myxococcota_A > Polyangia > Fen-1088 > Fen-1088 > JADGRB01. Next base: position 25,745 of record CALAOV010000140.1, read on the forward strand.
CCCGAACCATCGAAGAATGCGACGACAGGTTGACTCTGCAGGGTTTGGCGATCATCTACGATCGAAATAGATGACGGCGGTGGTGCAACGCGGATCGCTTCTCGGGCTCCCGGGACGGATCGGCCAGCTCTGTACGGCGCCGCGCGCGGCGATGGCGCGCATCGAGGCGCAGGGCGGCGGCCTCCGCGACGCCCTGTGGCTGGTGTTGTTCGGGGTGATCGCGTTTCGTCTCCCGGAGCTCATCCGCACGCTGCTGGCGATCGGCGGTCCGACCTCGGGTGCGGCCATGCGGCTGCTCGGTCTCTTCTCGGACGAAGCCCGCGAAGCGGCCTGGGTGGTGCTTCCGGCGGCGGTGATCGTGACGGCGCTGGCCGGCGCGAGGCGGGACGCGACCCGCGATCTCGATCTGGGCGCCGCGTGCTACGCCCCCTATTTCGCGCTGCGCGGGCTCGGACAGGCGCTGACGGGCTTGGCCGGTGCGCGGATTCTGTCCGACAACGTCCTCGAGGCGATCGCCGGTGCCGGCGCGGCGCTGGTGCTCATCGCCGCGGTTCGCACCGCGCGCAGCCGGCCGCCCGCGGGCGCGCCGGCCTCGGACGGGTCTCTGCCTTCGCCGGAGGCGGCGCCGGAGCCGGATACCCGCGCGCGCTTCGTGGGCGCCGGGGTCGTCGCGCTCGGCCTCATCGCCCTGGCGTCCGCGGCGGTTTGGTCGGCCCGGCACCTCGACGCGCTCCGCCCGATGCAGCGGGGCGAAGCCGCCCCCGAATTCGCGCTGCCCCGCATCGATGGCACGCCGGGAACTGTCGCGATGGGCGCGCTCCGCGGACAGGTGGTGGTGCTCGACTTCTGGGCAACCTGGTGCCCGCCCTGCATCGCAATGTTGCCCGTGCTCGATGCCACGCAGCAGACCTGGGCGCCGCGTGGGGTGGCGTTCCTCGGCATCAATTCGGACGGTGGTGGGGCGACGCTCGCCGAGATCCAGGCCTTCTTGGCCGCTCACCCGATCCGCTACCCGGTCGTCGCGGACGGGGGGTTGGTGGGCGGCCTCTACAAGGTCGAAGCGCTTCCGACCCTGGTCCTCGTGGGCCGCGATGGCCGCATCCGCAAAAGCTTCGTCGGATACACGAGTGAGCACGACCTCGACCGCGCGCTGCGCGAAGCCGCCGCCGAAGCTGCGCCCTAGACTTCCGGGCGGCCGGCTTTTTCTTCGGTGAAGTAGGCGCTGCGGTGGCGCGCGTTCGGCAGGTGGCTGTCCCAGCAGGCGGCCGAGCAGAACACCAGCTTCACCCGGCCGGCGTTGCAGGTGCTGACGGAGCACTTGATGAGCTTGCCGCCCACGGCGATCGGCTTGCGACACATCGAACAGACGAAGGTAGGGGCCGGCGACATGTGACGCTAACGTACCGGAAGCTGCGGCGGCGTTGCTATAAAATTAACCCCGCGTGCGTCTCCCTGGCTATGTGATGGCGGAGCTGATCGTCGCCGGCGCCCTGACCGCCGGTGGCGGCGCCGGGGCCGTGTATGGCGTCCGCCACGTGCGCGCGACCTTGGCCGCCCATTCGATCGCGGCGGCGGTCGCCACCTCGGGACCCCTGCCGGCGCGCGCCGATCTCTCGAACCTGCCCGACCTGCGCGTCGCGCTCGAATCGGCGGGGACCTTTCTGGGAATGTCCGACGAGCTCCTGCTGGAGCGGGTGCGGACTCAACCGATCGTTCGGTTCAAGTTCAATCACGGCGGCTCCTCGATCTCGTTCCGGGTCGAGTTCGCAGATGGCTCGCGCGCCGCCTGGAAACCCACGCAGACCAACACCCAGACGATTCCGCGCAAGGAGATCGCCGCCTATCGGCTGAACCGCCTGCTGGGCCTCAACGCCGTGCCTCCGGCCGCGCCGCGCGCCGTGTCGCGGGACGAGCTCCTCGGCCACCTCCACCCGGAGAGTCTAGAAGCCCTGCCGCGAATCAAGGCAGAAACCATCTTCGGCCCGGACGGGCAGACCCTGGGCACGGCGTCGTACTGGATCCCGATCATCAAGGACTCCGGCTTCGACAAACCCGAGGGGCAGAAGCAGGTGCAGGCCTGGCTGTCACAAGGCGAACCCATCCCCCCGGAGCAGACATCGATGGCGCGGCAGGTCTCCGACCTGATCGTCTTCGACTTCCTGACCTCCAATCCGGATCGTTACTCGGGCGGGAACATGAAGATGTCGCCCGACGGCACGCAGCTCTTCTACATGGACAACACCATGTCGTTCTTCGTCGATCCCGAAGGACCGGCCAAGAACCGCGAGGTGCTGTTCAGGACCCAGCGCTTCTCACGCACCCTCTACGAAGCACTCGATCGGGTCACCGCGCCGACGCTGGAGCGGGCGCTGGCGCAGGAGGCCGGTGCGCCCTACGAGATCCTCACGCCCGCCGAGATCGCCGGGGTGGTGGGACGCCGGGTGGTCATCCATCAGTACATCGACGCGCTCATCGCGCAGTACGGCGCCCGCAACGTGTTGATTTTCCCCTAAAACTTGCCTGATTCACCGGGGTTTCGGCGCGGCGGCCCGATGGGGCCGCGGGCGCATGCTAGTCTGGCGCGTTTTCCGGAGCAGAAGCGCCAGTCCATGAACGTGCATTTCGTATCCCTCGGTTGTCCCAAGAACCGCGTCGACACCGAGGTGATGCTTGGCCACACGGAAGAGGCGGGCCACCGGTTGGTCACCGCCCCCGAGACGGCCGAGGTCATCGTCGTCAACACCTGCGGCTTCATCGGCGAGGCCAAGCAAGAATCCATCGACGCGATCCTGGAGATGGCCCGCCACAAACAGGCCGGCACCTGCAAGCGCCTGGTCGTCGCGGGGTGCCTGTCGCAGCGTTACCCCAAGGAGCTGGCCGCCGAGATGCCCGAGGTCGATCAGTTCCTCGGCACGGACGAGGTGGGCGCGATCGCCAAGGCGATCTCCGGCACCATCGAGCGCCTCAGCGTGGTCGACACGCCCGCCTATCTCTACGACGACGCGGCGCCGCGCCGGCGGTCGCAGGCCCCACACAGCGCCTACGTCAAGATCGCCGAGGGCTGCGATCGCCCCTGCGCCTTCTGCATCATTCCGAAGCTGCGCGGACCGCAGCGCAGCCGCGCACCCGAGTCGGTCGTCCGCGAGGCACGCGATCTGGCGGCGGGCGGCACGCGGGAGATCTGCCTGGTCGCGCAGGATCTCACCACCTACGGCACCGATCTACCGGGTGCGGATTCGGCAAGCGCTCCCCGGCTGGCGACGCTGCTGCGCCAGCTCGCCGCGGTGGATCAGCTCGGCTGGATTCGCCTGCACTACGCCTACCCCACCGCCTGCACCGACGAGCTGCTCGACGTGATCGGTGGCGAGCCGCGGGTCGCCAAGTATCTCGACGTCCCGATCCAGCATGTCGACAGCGGCGTCCTCAAGGCGATGCGCCGCGGGTACGGCGAGCGCCAGGTGCGCGACCTGGTGGCGCGCTTTCGACAGCGCGTCCCGAACGGCACCTTCCGGACCACCTTCATCGCGGGCCACCCCGGCGAGACCGAGGCGGCCTTCCAGAGCCTGTGCGACTTCGTGCGCGAGGCCGACCTCGATCATGTCGGCATCTTCAACTTTTCGCGCGAAGAGGGCACCGTCTCCGGCATGCTCCCCAAGCGGGTGCCGCAGAAGGAGATCGACGCCCGCCGACGGGAGCTGCTGCGAATTCAGCGCGAGGTCTCGAAGAAGAAGCTGCGCGCCATGCGCGATCGGACCTTGCGCGTTCTGGTCGAGGGTCAGTCCGACGAGTCCGAATATCTGTTGATGGGCCGCCACGAGGGCCAGGCGCCCGAGATCGACGGGCAGGTCTATCTCTCGCTGTCACCCGAGGCGGTGGCACCGGCCGCGGGAACCTTCGTCGACGCGCGGGTCACGCATTCGGCCGAGTACGATCTGGCCGCCGAAATCGTCAACTAGGCAACGGGGATCGACGGCGCATGGACGCGGCGGCGCGCGAGCGCTATCGGAAACGCCTCGCCGAGCTCAAGGCCGAGATGTTGAGCGAGGGCGACATCGAGATCGAGCCCGGTCGGCAGGATGCGACCGCCATCGCCGTCGACGACGACGCCCAGCCGCTGGTCGAAATGTCCCAGGCCATCGCGTCGAGCCGCAACCGCAACCGCGCCCAGGTTCTCGCCCGGGTGGTCGCCGCCCTGGCTCGCCTGTCCGATTCCGACGACGCCTTCGGCCTCTGCGTCGAGTGCGAAGAGCCGATCGCCGCCAAGCGCCTCGACCTGATGCCCTACGTCGAGCTGTGCGTCGAGTGCCAGCAGACCAAGGACGGCCCCAAGTCCCCCACCGGCCGCCGCCACCTGCGCGACTTCAAATAGCCGACCAAAAAAAAACGGGAGAGGCCTCAGGGACCTCTCCCGATTTCCATCCTGCTAGCTAAGCCCTAAAAATCGTCGTCGCCGCCGCCCATACCGCCCATGCCACCCATGCCGCCGCCACCGCCGTGGCCGCCGCCACCGCCGCCGCCCGCCTTCTTCTTGGGCCGCTCGGCGATGAGTGCCTCGGTCGTCAGCATGAGCGAGGCGACCGACGCCGCGTTCTGCAGCGCCGCGCGCACGACCTTGGTCGGGTCGATGACGCCGGCCTTGACCAGGTCCTCGTAGACCTCGGTCGCCGCGTTGAAGCCGAACGATCCCTTGCCGTTCTTGACCTTGTCGATGACGATCGATCCGTCGACGCCCGCGTTGACCGCGATCTGACGAAGCGGTTCCTCGACGGCGCGGCGGATGATGTTGACGCCGTACTGGCGGTCGTCGCTGAACTTGAGGCCGTCGAGCGAAGACAGCGCGCGGATGAGCGCGACGCCTCCCCCCGGGACGATCCCCTCTTCGACCGCGGCGCGGGTCGCGTGGAGCGCGTCCTCGACGCGGGCTTTCTTCTCTTTCATCTCCGACTCGGTGGCCGCGCCGACCTTGACGACGGCCACGCCGCCGACCAGCTTGGCGAGGCGCTCCTGGAGCTTCTCGCGGTCGTACTCGGAGGTGGTGTCCTCGATCTGGACGCGGATCTGCTTGACCCGACCCTCGATGTCGGCCTTCTTGCCGGCCCCCTCGACGATGGTGGTGTTGTCCTTGTCGACGGTGATCCGCTTGGCGCGGCCGAGATCCTTGAGCGTGATGCTCTCGAGCTTGAGGCCCAGATCCTCGGTGATGGCCTGACCGCCCGTGAGGACGGCGATGTCCTTGAGCATCTCCTTGCGGCGATCGCCGAAGCCCGGCGCCTTGACCGCGCAGACGTTCAGGGTGCCGCGCAGCTTGTTGACGACCAGAGTCGCCAGAGCCTCACCGTCGATGTCCTCGGCGATGATGACCAGCGGACGGCCGCCCTTGGCCACCTGCTCGAGCAGCGGCAGGAGGTCCTTCATGTTGGAGAGCTTCTTCTCGTGGACGAGAATGAAGGCGTCCTCGAGGACCGCTTCCATGCGCTCCGCGTCGGTCACGAAGTAAGGCGACAGGTAGCCGCGGTCGAACTGCATGCCCTCGACCACGTCCAGGGTCGTCTCCATCGACTTGGCTTCTTCGACGGTGATGACGCCTTCCTTGCCGACCTTCTCCATCGCCTCGGCCAAGATGTCGCCGATGACGGTCTCGCCGTTGGCGCTGATGGTGCCGACCTGGGCGATCTCGGTCTTGCCCTTGGTGGGCTTGGCCTGCTCCTTGAGGTTCTGCACGATCTTGGCGACCGCCGCGTCGATGCCGCGCTTGATGTCCATCGGGTTGTGCCCGGCGGCCACCAGCTTGGAGCCCTCGGTGTAGATCGCCTGCGCGAGGACGGTCGCCGTGGTGGTGCCGTCGCCGGCGATGTCGGAGGTCTTGGAAGCGACCTCCTTGACCATCTGGGCGCCCATGTTGGCGAGCTTGTCTTCCAGCTCGATCTCCTTGGCGACGGTGACGCCGTCCTTGGTCACCGTCGGTGAGCCCCAGGACTTCTCGATGATGACGTTACGGCCGCGTGGCCCGAGCGTCACCTTGACCGTGTTGGCGAGAATGTTGAGCCCGGTCGCGATGCTGTGACGGGCGCTCTGCGAAAAAACGATCTCTTTGGCTGCCATGACTTCTGTCTCCAGTTCTGTTTCAGTGCGTGTGGTTTAGAAACTTCGTAACTCAAGCCCCCGCGCTCAAATCGCTGCGGGTCCCCGAGTCGATCGCGTCGGGTACCGGCGGGCGTTGCCCGACGGGACCCATCGCGGGAGGGCCAGGGAACCCTCCCAGGGTTCCCTAGTCGATAATTGCCAAGATGTCGTCCTCGCGGAGGATCAGGTGATCCGTTCCGTCGATCTTGATCTCGTTGCCCGAGTACTTCGAGAACAGGATCTTCTCGCCGGCCTTCACCTCCAGCTTGCGAAGCGATCCGTCCTCCTGGATCTTGCCGTTGCCGACGGCCACGATGATGGCCTCCATCGGCTTCTCTTTGGCCGTGTCGGGAATGAAAAGCCCACCGGCGGTCTTGCTCTGCTCCTCGATGCGCTTGACGAGGATGCGGTCATATAGCGGTCTGATCTTCATTTCGTTTCTCCTTGATCGAGTCGTTTGGTCCGTCGGAGCTGGCCAGATCAGGCAGCCTCGGACTTCTTGGTTTCGGTGCTCGACTTGTTGGTCGAGCTGGAGGCCGTCGCGGCTTCCTTACTGGTGGAGTCCTTGGAGGACCCCTGATCCTTCGCGCCGTTCGGCTTGGGACCGGCGTAGAGATCCGAATACCAGCCGCCCCCCTTGAGCTTGAAGGAGGTGTGGCTGATCAGCTTCTCGACCTTCTTCGCCTTGCACTTGGGGCAGGTCTTGATGGGCTTGTCGGCCATCTTCTGCCACTCCTCGAACTGATGTCCGCAGGCGGCACAGGCGTACTCGTAGATCGGCATGCGCCGGAAGACTTAAACACCGCCCGGCCGGTGTCAAGCAGGCGGCCATCGAGAGTGCCAACAGATACTGAAATATATGAATAATAACATATGTTTATGCGTTCAATATATCCGCAGATAGGACGCCGATAGTACCCTGCTGCGCTTGGCCTTCCGCGCGGGTCCCCCAGGTGTCAAAGGTCCAAACGGAAAAGGGCCCCCGCTCGGAGAACGCCTAGGACGGGTGCCACCGACCGGCCCGGCTCTCTTCTTTCTGGCCAGCTCCTTTTTCCTGACGCTCCTCCTTCAGCGGAGCTACGCCATCAATTCGGACGAGGGTTACACGCTGAACGCTGCCTGGCAGGTCTGGAACGGGATGCGGATGTACGACGATTTCAGGCAATTCGTGGCGCCCGGCTCCGCCTATTCGGTCTATCTGCTCTGGAGCGTCCTCGGCAGCCCCAGCTATCTGGCCGCCCGGCTTCTCTCGCTGGTCTTTTCGTTCAGCTCGACCACCGCCGTCTATCTGGTGCTGAGGCGGGTGGGCGTTCGAGGCATCAACCTGGCGTTTTCGGTCTTCGCCTGGCTGGTCGCCTGCCCGGTCTATGCGCTCTTGAACCACAACTCCTTCAGCAGCTTCGCGGCAACCTGGTTTCTCCTGCTGTTCCTGCGTATCGCCGTCCCCCGGACCGATCGCGGGCCCAAGCTGGTCGACCACGCGCTGGTGGGTGCGGCGGCCGGGGTGGTCTTTCTCTTTCTGCAAACCAAGGGGCTGTTCCTGGCGCTAGGCGCAGCGGCCTTCGCCTTTTCGGCCGGGGCCAAGAGGCGCGAATTTCGCCCGGGGTTGGCGCTGGTGGGCGGATTCATCGTCGTCGTGGCGCCGCTATTCGTGATCTGGAGTCCCGCGCTCCTCGTCCGGCAGTGGTTCGTGATCCCCTTGACCGGCAACTATCTCGGCCACACCGGAGCTTCGGTCGCGATAGCCATCCCCAGTGTCCTTCTGACCTGCGGCATGGGATGGGTGGCGCTGCGTCGCGCCGATCGGGTGCTGGGAGCACTCGCCGTTACACAGGCCGCGCTCCTCGCCTGCATGAGCCACAACATGGAGATCCACCACCTGGCGATCAACTCCTTTCCGGCCATCATCTTCGCTTCGCTGGTGATTCACGAGCGGCTCGCGCGGAACGGGGGACCGGCCAGATTGTCCGCCGAAGCCGCGATGGCGATTGTCCTGGCCGCGTTCGTGGTGGCGCTCGTCGCGACGCCCGTTGGCCGCGATTTCTTCACCTTCAGCCCGCTCTACGTCGACATCCTGAAGCGCCGTCCGAGGCCGACGCTGTTTTCGAACCGGCGCGTCGCAGAAGCCCACGCGATCTACGCCGGGCCCTTTCTCCCGGGACTCTATTTCGAGCTCAAGAAGAAGAATCCCTATTTCGTCTCGGAAACGATCGTGTGCAACGACGACTGCCAGCGCCGGCTCCTCGATCAGCTGTCGGCGGTCAAGCCGGAGCTGGCGTTCTTCCACTACGAGATGATCCGGGACCTCGGCTATGATCAGAACAGTCCCGTGGACCTTTATTTTCGGCAGCGGTACGTCGGTTGCCACGGCCAAAATTACGGCGGTCTGATCGTCCGCGCTTCCGACCCGAGCTGGTGCCCCTAGCGGGCCGTACCGCGACGGGCGAAATGGACATTCTCCTGGTTCGGCGGCATCGTCCGAAGGCGTGCCCGAAGAGCGACTGGCAGTGAGAGGACGACCGGGAATCGTCCTCCGAGCCGGAGCGTCCGGACTATTTCTGACCCTGGCCTTCTCGCTCACGCTGCTGCTGACGCGGAGCTACGTCGTTCAATCGGACGAAGGCTACACGCTGAACGCCGCCTGGCAGATGTGGAACGGGATGAAGATGTACGACGACTTCAGGCTGTTCGTCGCACCAGGCTCCGCGTATTCCGTCTATGCGCTCTGGCACATCATCGGCACCCCGAGCTACCTGGCGGCGCGTTTCTTGTCCTTGATCTTCTCGTTCTCGGCGACCACGGCCCTGTATCTGACGCTCAAGGGGCTCGGCATCCGGGGCGGCAACCTCGCGCTCTCCGTCCTCGCCTGGCTAACGGCGAGCTCGCTCTGCGTCCCCTTGAATCACAACTCGTTCAGCAGTTTTGCGGCGGCCTGGTTCCTGCTGCTGTTCTTGCGGATCGCCCGCCCCTCGGACGGGGCGGGCCGTCCCCGACACGCGATTGCCGACCATGCGCTGGTGGGCTTGGCGGCCGGGACGGTGTTCTTGTTTCTTCAGACCAAGGGACTGTTCTTGGCGATCGGGGCGGCGGCCTTCGCCTTCTCGGGCGGATGGAGGACGCGCACCTATCGGCCCACCTTGGCGCTGGCGGGCGGGTTCGTCGTGGTCCTGCTGCCGCTTTTCTTGATCTGGAGTCCCGCGGTCCTGGTTCGCCAGTGGTTCGTCATCCCGCTGACCGGCAACTATCTCGGCCACACGGGGGCTTCGGGCGCCATCGCGTTCGTCGCCATCGCGCTGGCCGGCGGCATGGGATGGATCGCCTTCCGCCGGCGAGATCGAATCCTGCAGGCGCTGGCCGTCACGCAAGCCGCGCTGATCGCCTGCATGACCCACAACCTGGAGCTCAACCACCTGGCGATAAACTGCCTTCCCGCCATCATTTTCGCTTCGGTGCTGGCTCACGCCCGCCTCGATCGGGCCGACCACGCGGCCAGGCTGTCGTCCGAGCTGACGCTGGCGATCGTCTTGGCCATGTTCGGCGCGACGATCGTCTGGTTGCCGGCTGGAGCTGCCTTTGCGGCGTCCAGCTCGTTCTACGTGGACATCCTGGGGCGCCGGTCGAGGCCGGAGTTCTTCTCGAGGCAGCGCATCGCCGACGCGCACGCGATCTACGCGGGACCTTTCCTTCCGGGCCTGTACTTCGAGCTCAAGAAGAAGAACCCCTATTTCGTTTCGGAGACCGTGGTCTGCAACGATGGGTGTCAACGACAGCTCATCGCCCAGCTGTCGGAGACGAAACCCGAGCTCGTCTTCTTGTACTACCAGATGATTCGGCACCTCAGTTACGACCAGAACAATCCCGTGGACGTCTACCTGCGGGACCGCTACGCGCTCTGCCCGGGCGACGACTACGGAGGCATGATCGTGCGTGCCTCCGATCCCAGCTGGTGCCCCTAGCGTCGGGTCGCCCAGAACCGGATTGGCCGGATTGGACCTGGCGTCGCCGCCTAGAGGGCGTTCAGGAAGATCACCAGATCGGTGATCTGGTCGTCCTTGAGCCCGATATCGAAGCGGGCGTTGTAAAATCGGACCAGCGTCCGAAGATCCTTCGCCGAGCCATTGTGAAAGTAGGGCGCCCGGCCGGCGAGGCCTCGAAGATTGGGACCCTTGGTCTTGCCGAGATCGGTCCAATTGCCGGTGATGAGGGCCCGGCCCGGATCGGTCAGATTCACGTCGGCGGTCCCGTTGGTGAGGGTGTAGACCGGCAGCCTGGCGACGTCGAGCACGTTGTTCGGCGAGCCATCGTTGTTCACCGGCTGGGCGAGCGTCACGCCGATGTTGATCGCCAAGGGAGATGAGTGGTTCCCCATGTTCGGTGAGTTGTGGCAAACCGCGCATCCCCCGCGGACGTCCTGGCCGGCCAGCGGGTCGGCCGGGTTGTAGAGCGGGTTGGTGGGGGAGCTGTTCAGGCCTGGGACATCGTGAATCACGAAGGTGGTCTGGTTGAAGATCGCCTCGCCGCGGCCGATCGCTTTTTCGACCGGATTGAGCGACGAATACGTGGGGCTGGTGGGCTCCCAGGCCTGGTAGACGGTGAAGTCGGCGTTGCTGAAGCCCGGCTGGAGCGGGTCGTTGACGCCCACCGAGAAGCCGGGCGCGAGGACGTCGGCGATGTACTTGGCGCCGCCGTTCGCGCCCCGCACGTCGAGCGGCTGAAACGCGAGCGCCGACTGGGCCGTGTAGAGATTGGTCTCGAACGCGACGATATCGGCCTGCGCGGGCGTGCCGGCGATCGCCGACCCCTGGGCGTGCCCCGTGGTCGCGGAGTTTGCCTGGTCGTTCAGATCGAAGAGCCAGGGCGCCTCGCCCTGGAAGCCGGCCGCGTTGGTGATCTTCTGCAAGGTCTCGCGACCGTCCCACATGATCGTCGAATCGAAGACCAGGTTCGTCGAAGGCAGCGGACGGCGGAACATGAAGAGCTGTCCCCCCGCGCCGGACGACCCCGGCGCGATGGCGCAGCGCTGGGGGTTGGTGGCCGAAACGAGCGAGAAATTCGCGGTGCTGGGGATGCCGATGCCGATGCGAATGAGACCAAAATTGACCAGCTGCGAGGACAGCGCCTTTTGCGGCCGCTGCGACGCGCTGGTCGGGGGGCAGTCGGATCCATCGTTGGGCGTGAAGAGCGGATCGTGGGGCGGCAATCCCCGCGCGTGGCCCGGCGTGATGGTCCACCCCTCTTCGACCACGTGGCAGGTGTTGCAGGTGCGCCCGTTGGTCCCCAGGTTGGCAAAGAAGCCATTGGTGGCGCCCGGGCTGAAGGCGTTGGTCGAATCGCTCTCGATCACCCCGACCGGGTCGAGCCGTTCTTGGATCGGATGGGCGGCGTTGAGATCTTCGGTCACCGACGTGACATCGCCGGAATCCGGACCGCCCACACATCCGCCAGCGAGCCCGAGCACTGGGGCGGCCAAAAAAATGAGGTGGCGGGCCCGACGTACATTCGAATCCGTCGAGATCGGGCGGGCCCGATCGATCGCATGCCTTTTGGCTCTCATGGCTGCTCCTCCATCGACAAGGTCCGCCCAAGCCGACCGTAGGCGTGGGATCGCGCGACGCAGATCTCGCTCCGCCCTGCATAAGGAGTACGCCCGGGCGGATCGAACGTAACCAGAAAACGACGAATGCCCGAAAAGGTTCCCGGAGAAAGTTCTCGGAGTTTTGAGAGCCCGCGGGCCCGCACGCGCAACCTCCACCACTTACCTAGACGGATTCGCCGGTGGCGACGCCCGAGAGACGTCGCCCGCTCACTCTCGGAAGAGCACCTGGTACGGGCCCACCTCGCGCAGAGGCCGGAAATTCTGGCGCAGGTAGTCGTCGAGGATCGTCGACCCGACCGTGGAGCTTTCGTTGAACGGTTCGGTTTGCCCGTGGAGGTTGGAGAGGATGACCAGCCGCGTGTGCTTCGACTCGAGGTCGCCCACCATCTCCCGCTGCACCGGCCCGCGGGTCACGATTCCCGGATCGAATTGCAGGTAGCGGGTCGCGCTCGGGTGATCGAGGACGAAGTAGAGATCGACCTCGTTGACCACGAGCGTCGCGTGGGTGCGATTCCCCGCGAAGATCGGCTCCCCCGGGCGCAACCTGGCGGCGACCAGCTCGCGGAGTTGACGTCGGGGCTCGGGAATAAAGTCGGGGATGCCGCGCGTGAACGGCGACCCGTCGAGCTGACCTTCGGCGACCGGCTCGAAGAGCGGGCCGACGGGGGGATACGGCCCCCACATCGCGCGGGCGCAGAACAGGAGCACGAGCGCGCCGGCGAGCGCGCCGCGCCACCGGGCCGACGGGCGTGGATCGGGGACGCGGGGCCCGACGGCGTAGGGAAGAGCGCCCAGGAGAACCATCCCGGGGGTCACGGCATAAAAGGCGTGAACCCAATCGGCGCGGCCGAGCGCCTGGGGCACGACCGCGAGAGACAGCACGAGGAGTAGCACCGCCGTTGGACTGTCGACCGAACGGCGGCGCACGGCCGCCGCAATGGCCAGGACGCCCAGCAGTGGCCCGGCGAAAATGATGGCGAACGTCGTCGACAGGGGGTCGGCCAGGGGCGGCAACGGCCAGCGCCGCGCCGGCATGCTGTAGCGCACCTGGTCCGCGTACAGGTCGTGGTACAGCAAGCTCCACTTCACCGCGATCAGCGTGGGGAGCCAGAAGATCAAGAGCGGCAGGACGGCACCGGCGGCCAGCCAGCCGAGCAAGCGAATCGCTTGCCCGCGGATCGGGCGAAGGCGGCGAAACCAGGTGACCGCAGGCAGAAGCAGCCCGCAGCCCAGATAGAGCAGCAGATCGTGGCGAAAGCTGAGGGTCAGCCCCATCATCGCGCCGGTCAGCAGCCACGGTCCGCGGGCCGCGGTCGCCTGGGCCCGCGCGAGCGCGAGCACCGTCGCCAGGGCGCAGAGGAGGCCACAGAGCCAGGCGAAGGGCGCGGCCTCCAGCAGTGCCAACCAGAGCATGACCAGGCCGCTCGGCAGAACGGCGAAACGGCGGCGGACCAGGCGACCCCCGGCGACGCCGCACAGCACCGCGATCCCCAGCCTCAGCAGCTGCGAAAAAATGCGCCCCACGAGAACCTGCGTCCCGAACAGGCGCCACAATCCGTCGAGGAGGAAATAGATGCCTGGTGGATATTGCGTATAGAAGTCGCGAAACGGCCACCCACCCCAAACCAGCGTGCGCGTGTGGCTGAGGAGGATGCCCTCGTCGTAGTAGTTGAGCGGGCTCTGCGTCGCCTGCACCATCCGGTAGACGCCGATCATCAGGCAGACCGTCCCCACGACGTCGAACGCCAGGTGATCCCAACGTCGCCACCGGGCGTTCATTCCTGATTCCTCATCCCGGGCTGCGTCGGGCCACGACATCCATCTCACCCATCGGAAAACGCACCGAGGCCTTCTTGAGGACCCCGAGGCCAGCGAGGCTGCCCAGGATGCGACCGAGAGAGCCGGGGTACTGTCCCAATCGCCGCGCGACGTTGCCAAGCGAAAAGCTGACCCACTTGACGCGCGTGCGGTCGAGGTCGAAACCCGTATCGGTCAGCAGACGGGAGACGGTACCAGGTGAGAAGTACCAGAGGTGCTCTCGGAGCAAGAGCACCCACCGCGGGCCGAACACCCGGGCCGTGAGGCTGGCCGCGTTCGGGAGGCTCATGAACAGGAGCCCCGCCGGGGACAGCCACTCGCACACGCGAAGCAAGGCGTCGCGGGGGGCGTGGACGTGCTCCAGTACGTCCCACAGCGTGATGACGTCGAAAGACCCCGAAGCGAAGCGCGCCGTCTCCAGCACCCCCACCTGAAACGAGGCCTCCGGACAGCGGCGGCGTGCCCGTTCTATCGCAAAGCGCGACGCATCGAGACCCGAAACATCGAAGCCGGCACCCGCCGCCGCAGCCACGAAGAAGCCGGTGGCGCAGCCGACGTCGAGCAGCCGCCCGCGCTGGCCCGACTGCGCGAGGACCAGCGAAAGGTGCTCTTCGGCGGCGCGGGCGCGATTGGCATCCTCCTCTTCGTAGACGCCGTCCGAGAGCTCCGTGTACACCTGGGACAGCGTCGCCTCGTCGTCGCGCGGGTTCGCCATCACCAGGCCGCAGGCCTGGCAGCGAACGATGTCCGGGTATGCGGCGCTCTGCCGCGAAGACGAAAAGTACGAGCCGGGGGGCCGGGTCGGATCGAGGGTGCCCGGGTACAGGAGCTGGAAGTCTCGACCGCCGCAGACCGCGCAGGGCACCAGGATCAAACTCACGCCGGATCTCGATCGAGGAGGATCATCGCCGCGGCCTTTCGCCCCTGCTCAATCGCGGCGCTGATCGTGCGGTCCTCCGGATAGAACTGGGTGGAGTCCGTGACGTAGAACCCGCGAATCGGCGTGCGGTGGCTCGGCATCAGGTCGGCAAAGTTCGTCGTGAAAATCGGCTGCGCGTAGGGAGACCGGAAGACGTGCCATTCCTTGACCCAGTCGCGACGGAACGCCGGGTTGATGAGCCGCAACATCCCCGTGTATTCGTCGAACAGGTCCTGATCCTTGGCGCTGTATCGCGGTTCGGTGGTGGGCAGATAAAACGGGACGTAGAGCAGGTGGAGACCCCGATCGCGGAGATTCCTGTTGAGGGCAGTCTGCTCGATGATTCCGTTGAACGAGATGCGCGGATCGTTGATGTTCGTCCAAAAATTCTGGCTGAATCGATGCCGCAGGCTGAGCAACATGCACACCACGCCGATGTACTCGATCCGGCGGATGCTCCTGAAGTATCCTTCTTCCCGGCCGGGAATCAGTCGATCGAGCGCCGGTAGGGCGACCGTCGAGATGACCGCCTCGCACGGGATGATACGCCCGCCCGCGCGGACCTCCGTCACCGCGCCGTCCCGGACGATCAGCGGCTCCACCCGGGCGTCGGTCAGCAGCTCGGCGTTGGGCTGGGCTTTCAACCAGGCCACCAGTGGATCCACCAGGGTCGCCGTGCCGTGGTCTAGGCAACCGAAGCTCTCGCGTTCAAACAGCGAGCGCCGGGAGGTGGCCACACGCCAGATCCGATGCCAGATCCAGGCGGCCGAGACCTTGTCGTGATAGTCGCCAAACTTCACCTTGAGAAGGGGATGCCAGATCACCTCGTAGGCTTCCTCGCCGATGCACTCGATGAGCCAGGGCTTCCCCGGCATCTGGTCCAACCTCCGCCACTGCGAGCGATAGCGAGAGCGCATGATGTGTAGCCCGAAGCGCAGACGTTGAACCCACGGGACCGCGCTGAACCTCAGAAGATCGACCGGCGTTCCAAACGGGTAGTGCTTGTTGTTGACGAAGAACGCGGTTCGCATCGAGCCCCAGTGAAGCCTGGACCCGAGCCCGAGCTGGCCGACCAGCCTCATCAGGTGGGCATCGGAACGGCAGATGAAATGATAGAAACGCTCGACAGCGGCGCCTTCCACCTGGAACGAGCTGGCCAGCCCTCCAAAATCCGACGCGGCCTCGAGCAGCGTCACCTGGCACCCGGCGCGCACCAGATCGTAGCTCGCTGCAAGGCCGGACAGTCCGGCTCCTATCACCACGACGCGCGGTCGCTGCATCGCTGCCCACTACCTTACCCCCAAAGCCCCTCCGAATGGACAATCGCGCGATGTTACTTCGCGACGACGCGCCGCAGGCGGGACACCAGCTCGTCGATCCGCTCGCCATGCAGCTTGGCGGCGGCGCGGCCCACGCAGACCCGCGCGCTCACTTCCAGGATCGTCTCGACCTCGCGCAGGTTGTGCTGGCGAAGCGTCTCACCGGACGAGACCAGATCGACGATGCGATCGGCGAGACCGACCAGCGGGGCGATCTCGATCGATCCGTAGAGCTTGATGATCTCGGCGACGGTGCCGCGCGCCTGCAGGTGGCGTCGCGTGATCTCGGGGAACTTGGTGGCATAGCGCAGGTGAACCTGCGCGCGCTCGTCGACCGGGCTGTCTTCGGGCTCGGCGACCACCATCCGGCAGCGACCGATGCCGAGATCGAGCGGCTCGTAGAGATCCCGGTCCTGCTCTTCGAGCACGTCGCGGCCCGAGATGCCGAAGTCGGCGGCGCCGTGCTCGACATAGGAAGGGACGTCCACGTCGCGCACGATGAGGATCCGCAGGTCGTGCTCCGGAATCGGAATGATGAGCCGACGCCCCGCGCGCGCACGATCGGCCGCGCCCAGATCGATTCCCGCCCGCGCGAACAGCGGCAGCGCCTCGTCGAGGATGCGGCCCCGGGGCAGGGCCAGGGTGAGGGTCCGGGATCCGGTCGTGTCGGTCTTCTTCTTCACAGCGACCCCCGCGCGCGACGAACGTCGGCGCCCAGCGCGCGCAGCTTCTTGTCGAGCCGGTCATAACCGCGATCGAGATGGTAGATGCGCAAGATGTCGGTCTTCCCTTCGGCGATGAGCCCCGCCAGCACCAGACAGGCCGACGCGCGCAGGTCGGTGGCCATCACCGTCGCTCCGGTCAGCTTGGTCGGACCGCGCACCACCGCCGTCCGTCCATCGACGACGATGTCGGCGCCCATGCGCTGCAGCTCGGGCACGTGCATGTAGCGGTTCTCGAAGATCGTCTCGGCCAGCACCGACTGCCCGCGCGCGCGCGTCATGAGCACCATGAACTGCGCCTGCATGTCGGTGGGGAAACCCGGGAAGGGCTGGGTGGAGATGTCGGCCGGCTTGAACTCGCTCTTGCCGCGCACGCGGATGCCGTCGCCTTCGGCGGTGACCTCGGCGCCGGTGGCGCGCAGCTTGGCGATGACGGCCTCCAGGTGTTCGGGCAGGCAGTCGCGCACCAGCACGTCGCCGCGCGTGATCGCCGCCGCGACCAGCAACGTCCCCGCCTCGATGCGATCGGGGATGATGGCGTGCTCGACCGCCTGCAGCTCGTCGACGCCCTCGATGGTGACCAGCGAGCTCCCCGCGCCGCGGACCTTGGCGCCCATCTTGTTGAGCACGCGGCCCAGCTCCTCGACCTCCGGCTCACGGGCCGCATTCTCCAGCGTCGTGCGCCCGCGCGCCAGCGCCGCCGCCATCATCAAATTCTCGGTGCCCGTCACGGTCACCATGTCGAACACGATCGTCGCGCCCCGCAGCCTGCGCGCGCGCGCGTTGACGTACCCGTGCTCGAGCTCGATCCGCGCCCCCATCGCCGCCAGGCCCTTGAGGTGCTGGTCGATCGGGCGGGCGCCGATCGCGCAGCCGCCGGGCAACGACACGCGGGCGTGGCCGTGGCGCGCCACCAGCGGCCCCAGCACCAGCACCGAGGCGCGCATGGTCTTGACCAGATCGTAGGGCGCCTCGAATTCGTTCACGCCCGAGGTGTCGACGTGGGCGACCCCCTTGGCTACTTCTGAGAACTCGGCGCCCAGGCGACCGAGCAGCTTTCCCATCGTGCCCACGTCGCCCAGCGCCGGGACATTTCGGTAGATCGACTTGCCGCTGGCCAGCAGCGACGAGGCGAGGATCGGCAGCGCGGCGTTCTTCGAACCCGAGACGCGCACCTCGCCCGCGAGGCGCGCGCCGCCGCGGATGACGATCTTCTGCAAGCGAGCTCGAAGCGGGGGCGGTTAGGCCGCGCCGCTCGCCTCGGCACCGGCGGCCGGCGCTGCCGTGCCCGCGTGCTCGGCGCAGAGGCCGCCCTTGGCGCGCGGCTTCAAACAAGCTTCCTTGCTGCAGATCTTGTAGCGGTGATCGGCGCCGACCTTGCCCCGCCGCCAACCCATGAAGTGTTTTCGGCAGTAGCCCTTGGCGCGCACCGGCTGCTGGCACTTGTCGGCGCGGCAGGTCGGTCCCGTGGGCGCCTCCGCTGCCGCTTTCGCGGACTTGGCAGGCTTCGCGGATTTGGCGGCCGGCTTGGCCTTCTTCTTGGTGGTCTCGGTGTCAGCCATGGCAGCGGGAGACAATAGGCGGTCGCAACGGAGAGTCAAGCGGACGCGGCGATCGACCGGGGACGTGCCCCGCCCGGACCAGGCCGTGGTCCGGCCGCCGCCGGCCGTGGTAAAGAAAAAACCGCCATGAAGATCGAGCTAGCCAATCGAATCCGGGAGCTTCCGCCTTACCTCTTTGCGCGCATCGACGCCCTCAAGAACGAGGAGCGCAAGAAAGGGAAGGACCTAATCGACCTGGGGATCGGAGACCCGGATCTCCCCACGCCGCCCCACATCGTGGCGGCGCTGGCCGAGGCGGCGCGCGACCCGGGGACCCACCGCTACCCGTCGTACGTGGGAATGGAAGACTTCCGCAAGGCAGCGGCCGGCTTCATGAAGACCCGCTTCGGCCTCTCGTTCGATCCGCAGAAGGAGGTCATCTGCGTGATCGGATCGAAGGAGGCGATCGCGCACTTTCCCTTCGCCTTCGTCAACCCGGGCGACGTCGTGCTCTGCCCCGATCCGGGCTACCCGGTCTACGCAACGTTGACCCGCTTCGCGGGGGGCGAGCCCTATTTCCTACCGCTGCGGCGCGAAAGCGGATTTCTCCCCGATCTGGACGCCATTCCCGCCGATGTGGCCAGGCGGGCGAAGATCCTCTGGATCAACTACCCGAACAACCCGACCGCGGCGCTGGCCGTGCCCGGCTTTTACGAGAAGGTGGTGGCATTCGCCCAGAAGAACGACGTCATCGTCGCCAGCGATCTGGCCTACAGCGAGATGTACTACGAGGCGCCGCCGCCGTCGTTTCTCGAGACGCCCGGCGCGCGCGAGGTGGGGATCGAGTTTCACTCGCTGTCGAAGACCTACAACATGACCGGCTGGCGGGTCGGCTGGGCCTGCGGCAATGCGACGCTGGTCGGCGGCCTCGGCCAGGTGAAGACCAACGTCGACTCCGGCGCCTTCGACGCCGTCCAGCGCGCGGCGATCGCCGCCCTCACCGGGGACCAGGCGCCGGTCGCGCGCCAGCGCGAGATCTACCGCGAGCGGCGGGACGTCCTGTGCGGGGGCCTGGCCAAGGCCGGTTTCGACGTGCTCACGCCCAAGGCCAGCTTCTACACGCTGGTCGCCAACCCCAAGGGGCTGACGTCGATCGAGTTTGCGTCGCGCCTGCTGACCGAGGCGGGCGTCGTCGCAACGCCGGCCACCGGCTTTGGCGCCGCGGGCGAGGGATTCGTCCGCCTGACCGTCTGCGCCGACAAGGCCCGCCTGGCCGAGGCGGTCGATCGGATGGCTAAGCTCAAGCTCTGAGGCCGGATGCGAGGGCGGGTCTGAGCGACGCCTGGTCTGAACGACGGCCCGTCTGAGTTAAGATCGGCGGATGCCGGAGCGTAAGCCGATCGCGATCTCGCTGGGCGATCCCGCCGGCATCGGCCCGGAGATCGTCGCACGCGCGCTGGCCGACCGGCCGAACGTGAGCCTCCTGGTGTTCGGCGACGAAGGGGTGCTCGCGCGCGCGGCGAAGGCAGCGGGGGTCCCCACGCCGGCGACCGGACGTATCCGGGCCGTGACCTCCCTGCGATCCGACGAGGTCACCCCCGGGCAACCGAACGACGCCTCCGGCCGCGCGCAGCTCGCTTATCTGACGGCGGCCACCGACGCCGCGCTGGCGGGTGACGTATCGGCGCTGGTCACCGCGCCGATCTCGAAGGCGTGGATCGGCCGCGCCGGGTTCGAGTTCCCCGGCCACACCGAATACCTCGCGTCCCGCGCCGGCGTACGCGAGTTCGCGATGATGCTGGCCGGCCCGACCCTGCGCGTGACCGTCGCGACGACGCACATCCCGCTGCGCGACGTGCCGCGCCTGCTGACGGCCGACGGGATCGCCTCGACGATCTGGTTGACCGCCGAGGCGCTCGCGCGGCGCTTCGGGATCGCCGCCCCGCGTATCGCCGTCGCCGGGCTCAACCCACACGCGGGCGAAGCCGGTCGCTTCGGCGACGAAGAAGAGCGGGTGGTGAAGCCGGCGATCGAAAAGGCCCGCGCCCGGATCGGGGCCTCCGGGTTCCCGGCGACCATCTCAGGCCCACTGGTCCCCGACTCCGTCTTCCGCCAGGCGGCGCACGGTGAGTTCGACGCCGTCGTCGCCCTCTACCACGACCAGGGCCTCATCCCCCTCAAGCTCCTGCACTTCGACGACGGCGTGAACCTGACGCTCGGGTTGCCCTTTGTCCGCACCTCCCCGGACCACGGCACCGCCTACGACATCGCGGGGTCGGGACGGGCGAGGGCGCAGAGTTTTCTGGCGGCATTCGATCTGGCCACCTGCATTTGAGGATCCCGAATCGGTCGATCCGCTTACCAGACAGTCTCGACGATCTTCAGGTTACGCAGGAGCCCGTCCTTGGTCACCAGGCGCGACCGGTGCTCGAGAGTGGTCGCGACGATGAAACGATCGGCGGGATCGGGATGCATGGGTAGGCTGTCGGCGCGTAGGGCCGCGTTCGCGTCCAGCGGCAGCGCCTCCACGCGGGGGATCGCCAGGAGGCGCTCGGCCCAGTCGCTCACGGGCAACTCGAGCTGCACCTTCCCTTTGCGAACCAGGATGGCGGTCTCCCAAAACACGATGGTTGGAATCCCGATCCGCTCGACATCTGCCAGCGCCCGCGCCGCCGCCCGTCCCAGACGGTTCGGCTCTAGGGTCCACCAAAGGACGGCATGCGTGTCGAGCACCACCATCATGTCAGCGCTTACCTCCGTCGAGCGCGGACCAGCGCGCGTCCTCGGATGACGGACGGAGGAGCTCCGCCTCGGAAACCGCGGTTCGGCCCTTCCCCCGAAGACCGGCGAGGATCTCCGTCTCCCGCTCCCTGTCCGAGCTGACCGGCACCAGCCTGGCCACCGGCCGTCCCCGCTTGGTGATGATCACCTCGGTCTTGGTCTCGGCGACCTCGTCGAGCACCGCCAGGCAGACCTGCTTGAAGGCCCCCGCTCCCATCTGTTTCTTGGTCATGGATACAGTCTATGGACATTTAGATCCGCCCGCAAGACCAGGCCGGACGGCATGGCTATTGGCCGCCGCCATGCCATTGAAAGAGAGCGATCACCGTTAGCCAGCCGACTTCGCTGCTTCGAGTAGTTTCACGTCCACCAGATCCTGATCGCGACCTGAGGCCTTTTTGGCCGCGATCAGATCATCTCGTCCGATGACCGACACCGAAACGTCCTGCCATTCGAAGGTGGTTCGGCGTGCGAACGCATCCGCGAAGGTGGCTCCGGGGATCGCCTTGACGAGGTCGACCCGGGTCGGCGGTCGTCCCATCCAAACGACATCCAGCGGATCGGCGCGACGCAGCTCGTCGACCAGACCAGTCGGCGCGCCGAAGCGCGCGAGGGCCGTTTCGAGACGACGAAGGTTTTCGTCCGAATCGTCGATCCAGAGGTCCAGGTCCTTGGTGAATCGAGGCCGCCCGTGAAACCCGACGGCGTATCCGCCGACCAGCAGGTATCGAACGTCAGCGGCGGCGAACGCCCCAATCAGATCCCGAAAGTCGGGGTAGATTTCCACTTTCCCCTCCTGCGAGCAGGGACGCTCGGGCCATCTCGAGGATGGCGTCGAAGCGCTCGGAACCCCCGACGCTCGACCAGTACGCGAGGTCGAACGCGATCGCGTCCTCCCCCGATCTCTGAATACCGCTCTGCCAGGAAGCCGCCCGCCTAGCCGCGCGCTTCTCCTCGCCCAAGCGTCGTTCCAGGTCGCTCACTATCTGTCGATTATATCAGCCCCAAGTCGGAGTTCGCGGGCCGACCGCCTCCCGGCCCCCCGGAGCAGGTCTCCTCCGTCTCGCCGGCCATGATAGAGTCTAAGTGCTGGAAATCCGGCTTGGTGGCGTGAGTGGTCCTCTAGGGTGGCGCCTCCGGAACCGGCCCGCGGCAATGAAAAAGATCGTCATCAAGGGGGCGCGCGAGCACAACCTCAAGAACATCGACGTCGAGATCCCGCGCGACAAGCTGGTCGTCATCACGGGACTGTCGGGCTCGGGCAAATCGTCGCTGGCGTTCGACACGATCTACGCCGAGGGGCAGCGTCGCTACGTGGAATCGCTGTCGGCCTACGCGCGCCAGTTTCTCGATCAGATGCACAAGCCCGACGTCGATTCGATCGAGGGGCTGTCGCCCGCGATCTCGATCGAGCAGAAGACCGGGTCGCGCAATCCCCGTTCCACGGTCGGGACAGCGACCGAGATCTACGACTACCTGCGCCTGCTCTGGGCGCGCATCGGGACCGTTCATTGCTGGAGCTGCGGCGAGCCGATCGCCTCGCAGACGATCCAGCAGATGGTCGACCGCGTGCTCGAGCTCCCCGAGGGGGAACGGTTTTCGGTGCTGGCGCCGGTGGTGCGGGGGAAGAAAGGCGAGTTCACGGAGCTGCTAGCTAAGCTCCGCCACGACGGCTTCGTGCGCGCCAACATCGACGGCGAGCTGCACGAGCTGGCCGAGCCACCCGCGCTGGCCAAGGCCAAGGTCCACACCATCGACGTGTTCGTCGATCGACTGGTCAAGAAGGACGGGATCCGGCAGCGCCTCACCGATTCGATCGAGCTGGCCGCCAAGCTGGCCGAAGGGGTGGTCAAGGTCTCCCCGCTCGAGGGGGACGACCTGCTGTTCTCCGAGAAATTCGCCTGTACCGCCTGCGGCATCAGCTACCCGGAGATCACGCCGCGCCTGTTCTCGTTCAACAATCCGGCCGGCGCCTGCCCCGCCTGCGACGGCATCGGGGCCAAGATGTTCTTCAATCCGGACCTCATCATTCCCGACGAGGACCTGTCGATCAAAGAGGGGGCGATCGAGCCCTGGGAGCGGCGCAACAACGTCTTCTTCCGCCAGATCCTCGACGCGGTCGCGACGCGCTTCGAGATCGACCAGTACACCCCCTGGAACAAGCTTCCGGAGAGCGCGCGGGCGCTGTTGCTCAACGGCTCGGGGGGCGAGGAGGTCGAGTTCGCGTTCGAGAAGAACGGCCGCAAGAACAGCTTCAAGCGCGAGTTCGAGGGGGTGCTGGCCAATCTGCGTCGCCGGTTCGACGAGTACGAGCGGCGGCGCCGCGAGCAGGGTCGCACCAGCGAAGAGGACTTCGAGGCGATCTACGACGAGTTCCATCGGTACATGTCGCAGACTGTCTGCGAAGACTGCGGTGGCGCCCGTCTGCGCAAGGAGGCGCGCTTCGTCAAGGTCGGCGGCAAGAGCATCACGGAGATGACCGCGCTGACCATCCGCGAGGCCCACGACTTTCTGCGCGGGCTGTCGCTGTCCGCGCGCCAGAAGGAGGTGGCCGGACGCATCCTGCGCGAGTCGGGCGACCGGCTCTCGTTTCTCAACAACGTCGGCGTCGACTACCTGTCGCTCGATCGCACGGCCGCTACGCTGTCCGGCGGCGAATCGCAGCGCATCCGCCTGGCCACCCAGATCGGCAGCTCGCTGGTGGGCGTGCTCTACATTCTCGACGAGCCGTCGATTGGCCTGCACCAGCGGGACAACGCGCGCCTCCTCGAAGCGCTGACCCGGCTGCGCGATCTCGGCAACAGCGTGCTGGTGGTCGAGCACGACGAAGAGACCATCCGCGCCGCCGACCACGTCATCGACATGGGCCCGCGCGCCGGGGTCCACGGCGGCCGGATCGTCGCCGCCGGCGCCCCCGAGGACATCGAGGGCAACACCCACTCGATCACGGGCGCCTATCTGTCGGGGCGCAAGCGGATCGAGGTCCCGCGCCAGCGCCGCCAGTCGGGCAACCGCAACTTCACGCTCAAGCACGCCACCGGCCACAACCTGCGGGACCTGACGGTGTCGTTTCCGATCGGCGTCCTCACCTGCGTGACCGGCGTGTCGGGCTCCGGCAAGTCGACGCTCATCATCGACACGCTCCTGCGCGCGCTGGCCCAGCGCCTGAACCGCGCGCGCACGCCGCCCGAGCCGCACGGCAGCCTGGAAGGGCTCCAGCACGTCGACAAGGTGATCGACATCGATCAGGCGCCCATTGGACGCACGCCGCGTTCCAACCCGTCGACCTACACCGGGGTCTTCACGCACATCCGCGATCTCTTCGCCAACCTCCCCGAGTCGAAGGCGCGCGGCTACAAGCCCGGCCGCTATTCGTTCAACGTCAAAGGGGGACGCTGCGAGGCCTGCCAGGGGGACGGCATCATCCGGATCGAGATGCACTTCCTGCCGGACGTCTACATCTCCTGCGAAGCCTGCGGCGGGCGGCGGTACAACCGCGAGACGCTGGAGGTGCGCTATCGGCAGGCGTCGATCGCCGACGTCCTCGACATGACGGTCACGCAGGCCGCCGAGTTCCTGGAGAACATTCCCAAGATTCGCCAAAAGCTGGAGACGCTGCGCGAGGTCGGCCTTGGCTACATCAAGCTGGGTCAGTCGGCGACGACGCTGTCGGGCGGCGAGGCGCAGCGGATCAAGCTGTCGAAAGAGCTGGCCAAGAAATCGGCCGGGCGGACGGTCTACATCCTCGACGAGCCGACCACCGGCCTGCACTTCGCCGACATCGCGCAGCTGCTGTCGGTGCTCAACCGCCTGGTCGACGCCGGCAACACCGTGATCGTCATCGAGCACAACCTGGACGTCATCAAGACCGCCGACTGGGTGATCGACCTCGGCCCCGAGGGAGGCCCGGGCGGTGGCCACATCGTGGCGCAGGGAACCCCCGACGACGTCGCCCGCGTCGCCGCCAGCTACACCGGCCAGTACCTGCGCAAGGTGCTGTGAGCGGCGGGGATCAGTTGTCCTCGAGAAGGCCGAACACGAGCGTGTCGTGAAGCCCGGTCGAGGTCCGCGTGAAGCGGCGCAGACGTCCTTCGAGAACAAAACCATTCCTCTCGAGAACGCGGATGGAGGGTTGATTGAAGTACAACGTATGCGCACTCAGTCGCTCGAGACCGAGCACGCCGAACGCGTAGGGGACAAACGCGCGCACCGCCTCGTTGGCGCGCCCGCGGCCGCGGGCCGCCGGGGCGAGCCAATAGCCGAGCTCTCCGTTGTGCGCCGAGCCAACCTCTAGGTCATCGACGCCGACCGAGCCGACCATCCTGCCGGCCGGATCCCGGATGGCGAAACAGATCTCGGGGCCGCGTCGGGCGACCTCCATCCGGTGGCGGACCCACTTTTCGGCGGACTCTTCGGTGTACGGCTGCGGAATCGCGGGGATGAACGCCGCGATCTCTCCGTCGGCTAGCAGTTGAACGTGCGCGTCTCGATCGCCCTCCCCAACGCCACTGAGGTGGTGGCCACCCGGCAGCTCGATCCGCACACCGGCTAGGCTATCACGCGGTCAACGCGCCGCCGGCGCCTGCAGCGGGTGCCGCCAGCGGAGATCGGGGATGCGCGCGAAGTCGGCGTCGCAAGTCACCCATTCGCAGCCGTGCTCGATCGCGACGGCCGCATGTTGGAGATCGGCGATTCGCCCGCCCACGGCCCCCGTCGCCCGGTAAAGGTCGCGAAAAATATCGAAGTGCCGTGCCCCCGGCCTGACCAGTCTGCACCCAGGTGTCCGACAAATCTCGTCCACAAACGCCAAAGCAACGTCGGAAGGGGTTGGAACTCGAAATGCTCGTGCGTTGGTGGTGATCCGCAGAAACCCGACCAGGACCAGCTCAGACATCGCGAAGGGCTCGCGCCCGTCGACCAAGCGCTTTAGCCACGATGCGTACGCCGCATGGTCCTCCGCGTCCTTTCTGTGCGCGTAGATGAGGACGTTAACGTCGGGGAGCAGCATCGTCCGAATCCGCGGCGCGACTGGCGAGACCACCAACGCGCTCGATCTCGTCAGCCTCCAAGATCTCCTTCAGTCGACCGAACGAAAAGCCCGGACGCAACCCACCCTTCCCGAAGGTCACCAAGCGAAACGGCGCCCGTTCGACTTCGGGCTCTCGTCGCAGCAGGGTAGCGCGCACAGATCGCTCGACGAACTGACCGAGGGTCAGATTCTCGCGATCCGCCTGTCGCTTCGCCTGTTCGAGGAGAGCGTCCGGCAAGTTGACGGTGGTCCTCACGCATCAGAGCATATCATGTAGTCATCACTGCATCAATTGAATCAAAGGGAATGATCGGCAACCTCCGCATGGACAGGTCGCCTCTGCGGATTCACACTTCCCGCATGACGCCCACCCCTCGAACGATGGTTCCCCTGCTGGCGATGTTGGCGACAACGACCGTCGCGACGGTCGCCCGTGCCGATGACGGCCCGCTCGCGATCGGCGCCCCCGCGCCCGATGTCACCGGCAAGGATGCGGCCGGCACGCCGGTCAAGCTCTCGGCGCAGAAGGGAAAGTTCGCGGTGGTCTACTTCTATCCGAAGGACGAGACGCTCGGCTGCACCAAGGAGGCCTGCGCCTTCCGCGACGCCTTCGACAAGTTCGTCAACGCGGGCATCACCATCTTCGCGGTGTCGCGCGATCCGGACAGCAGCCACGTCGCCTTCCGCGAGCACTACAAGCTCCAGTTCCCCATGGTGGCCGACCCGGTGGGCACCGTGCAGCGCGCCTACCACGTGCCGCCCGTGAAACCCGGCGCCGAGATCACCGCGCGGGTGACTTTCCTGGTCGGCCCCGACGGCAAGATCGCGCGCGTCTGGCCCAAGGTCGATCCGGTGGTCAGCGCCCGCGATGTCCTCGACGCCGTCGCCGAGCTCCAGGCCAAGCACAAGAACTAGCTTCAGAGCGGTCGAACGGGCCCGGGACGGGGGGCCGACGGCGCGGGCGGCGCCGACAGCACCGCCCAGTCGCCATCGCGGAAGCTCGTGGTCCAGCCGGCGTTCCCCAGAGTCTCGACCATCGTCGCATCCTCCGGAAGGAACGCGCACCGAATCCCCCAGCGGTCGAAGAGCGGCCGATAGGGCTGTTGCCCGTACTCGACCGCGATGGCCTCCGCCTGAAATGCCAACGGATACGGATCGTGGCGGCTGTCGATGAACACCTTCGTCTCCGGCGCGAACCAGATCAGGTAGCCCCCGTCGTCGTAGCGGTTGTAAAGGGGTCCCGGGCAGGCGCGCACGGCCGCTATCGCAGCTGCGCCCATCGGACGCCAGTTGAGTCGCTTGGGCATCGTGACCCAGGCCAGCGCCACGATCGCCGCGGCGGCGACGCCCGCGCCGCCGAGCAGGACAAGGTTCAAGATCGGGTGGTCGGGGCTGGGCGCGGAGGGCGCCGGACGCCCCGGCAGCCGGAAGCGGAAGTCGGCGCCGAGTAGCCGGCTGGCGGTCGGCGCAGCCAGCATCAGGAAGGGAGCGATGTTGCGCAGCGAGCGAAACGCCAGCGGAAGAAGCGCCAGCGTCGCCGCGATCAGAACCCAGTCGAGCCAGGTATCGGCGGGACCTTCGACCAACGTCCGCCGGCGTTTGAAACAGAGGACCGCGAATGCGACGGCGACGATCCAGAACAGGCCGCCCAACCAGCCGTTCGGCAGCGTCGGCTGCCACTCGGCGATCCACGCGATCTGAGGGTCCGACGTCCCCTCCAGGACGAAACGGTAGAGAGAGAAACCCAGCGGTGTCGCGCAGGCGGCCAGCCCTGCCAGCGGCGCGACGACGGCGAGGCCGATCAGGCGGCGGCGGTCCTCGGCCCCGCGACGACGCCTCCAGCGCAGCACCGCCGCCACCAGCGCCGCACCCAGGACGATTTCACCGAAGAGGACGCCAGCGTGCAGGTTGGCCCAGAGGACAAACAGAAATGGAATCACGCGAAAGCGCTGGCGGCCGAGCAACCGGACCAAAACAACCAGCGCGAGGAGCGTCGCGATCTGCGGGCGCAGCGCCCAGACACAGGAGGCCGGCGCCAGCGCCAAGACCAGCAGGATAAAGCGCGTGATGCGCGGCCCCACCATCATGCGGTAGACGAGGACGACCGCGCCGACGACGAAGAGGGCCGCCGCCAGGCTGACCAGCGGCATTCCGCCCAGGCGATGACAACCGTAGACGAAGGCTTGCCAGAGCCATTCGTGGTCCGGCCAGCGCAAGCCCGCGATCGTGAAGGAATAGCTGTCGACGAGGGGGGCGTGACCCGTGCGCCAGATGTCGGCGCCCGCGCGCAGGTGCCAGAAGGTGTCGTTCTGCGCCGGCATGAGCAGCGCCCGGAATGCCACCGCCACGAACAGCAAGCCGATGGCCATCTCGTCGAACGACAGCCCGGGTCGGAGATCGCGCCGAGCTCCCCGCGACGCGACCGGCAACGCCCTCGGCGGGTCCACCTCAGCCCGCCCCGGCCGCGGCCAACACGGCCCAGGTTTCGTCGAGGAACCGAACCCGCCAGCCGTCGGCGCGCAATCGCGGAACCATCTTGGAGGATGCGGGCAAGAACACGCACCGGATTCCATAACGATCGAACGTCGGCCGATAGGGCCTGCCCGCCTCCAGGGCCACATCCTCGGCCAGGAGCGAGATCGGATAGGGGTCCTGCCGGTTGTCGATGAAGACCGGCTTTTCCGGCACGAACCAGATCAAGAAGCCCCCCTCGTAGAAGTGGTTGTAGACGGGGCCGGCGCAGGTCCGGAGCGCGTCCTGCGCGTCCGCAGAGATGGGGTGCCAGTGGAGGCGCTCGGCGTCCCGCTTCCAGCTCAGCACCACGATTCCCGCCGCAACCACCGCGATGCCCGCGAAGAGGACCAGATTGACGCGGGGGTGATCGGGGCTGGAGGGACGGTGCGGGATCGATCGCAGGCGAAACCGAAAATCCGGCCCCAAGAGCCGGCTGGCCGCCGGCGCGAGGATCATCAGGAAGGGTCCGATGTTCCGCATCGATCGAAAGGCCAGGGGCAAGATGGCGAGGGCCGACACGACGACGACGGTGTCGGCCCAGCTCGACCTCAGCCAGACGCGCCGACGCCAGATCAGCAGCCCGAGAAACCCCAGCGCCAGCAGCCAGAACGTCACCTCGAACGGGCCGGTCGGCCAGGGCGGTCCCCACTCGAGGATCTGCTCGGCGTGCAAACGGGCCGTCGACGCCAGCACGAAGCGGTAGATCCCGAAACCGAGCGGCGTCGCAGCCGTCGCCAGAGCCGCCAGGGGCAGCATCAGCCCGAACGCCTTCAGGCGCCCGCCATCGACGGCCTCCCGACTGCGCAGAACCCGCAGCAGGGCGCAGGCCGCCGCGGCCAGCAGGACCAGCCCACCTACCACCACGGCACCGTGGGCGTTCGCCCAGACCAAAAATAAAACCGGAACGTAGCGATAACGCTCGCGGGCCAGCAGCCAGACCAAGACGACCAGCAGGGACATCGAGACGACCTGCGGCCGCAACACCCAGAGCAGAGCGGCCAGCGCCAGAATCGGCGCCATCAAAATGAGGCGCGTGGAAGACGGACCGACCATCAGTCGGGTGGTCAGACCGACGGCGACCCCGATCACCAGCGCCGCGCCGATCTCGAGCCCCGGCATGCCGCCCAGGTGAAAGCAGAGATACATGAACGCCTGCGACAGCCCCTCGTGATCGGGCCAGGGGAGTCCCGCGACGGTGTGCGAATAGCTGTCGACGGTGGGGACGTGCCCCGTTCGCCAGATGTCCGCGCCCGCCCTCAGGTGCCAAAACGTGTCGCTCTGCGCGGGCATGAGCAGAGCCAGGATCGCGAGACCGATCAGCACCAGCCCCAGCGTCATCCGTTCGAAAGTCATGCCTGCGGCCTCACCCGCCACCGGGAGCCACCAGGACGGACCAGGTGTCGTCGAGGAATCGTGGCCGCCATCCGTCGGCACGCAGCCGGGCGGACATCCGCGAGGAGGCCGGCAGAAACGCGCACCGGATCCCGTAGCGATCGAACACCGGGCGGTATGGCGCGCCGCTCTCGATCGCGAAATCCTGCTGCACGAACGAAGGTGGATAGGGATCCCAGCGACCGTCGATGAACACCGGCTTTTCCGGCGCGAACCAGATCAACATCCCGCCTTCGTCGTACTGGTTGTACAGCGGGCCCGGACAGGCACGTACCGCCTGCAGCGCCCCGTCGCCGATCGGATGCCAGCCGAGATGCGCGGATGCGCCCGTCCACCCGAGTGGAACGAGCCCGATCGCCAGCAGGCAGGCTGCCGCCAGCAACACCAGGTTCGCACGCGGATGATCGGGGCTGGGCGGACCCGCGCGGCGGCTCGGGCGAAATCGAAAGTCGGGGCCCAGCAGGCGGCTCGCGGCCGGCGTGGCCAGCAGCAGGAACGGCCCGATGTGGCGCAGCGAGCGGACCGCGAAGGGCAGCGCCGCCAGCGCCGCCGCGCACACGACCCAGTCGGTCCAGCTCCCCGCCGCGAGGGCGCGCCGCCGCGCGATGAGGAGGACCACGAACGCCAGCGTGAGCACCCAGAACGCGGCGCCCAGCAGGCTGTCGGGATGCGGCGCGTACCACTCGGTGATCTGCGCTCCGTACGAACCGGCGCTGGCCGACATCAAGAATCGAAACATCTGGAAACCGAGCGGTGTCGCGGCACACGCCAACCCCGATAGCGGAAGAACGAGCGCCAGCGCGCCCGCCCGGCGTCGATCGGCGGGGGCGCGGCCGCCGAGTCCCCGCGCGATCGCGACCGCCGTGACGACGGTCAGCACCACCCCGCCGAGCGCGACGCCGCCATGCGCGTTGGCCCAGAACAGAAACAGCAGCGGGATGACCAGATACCGCTCGCGCACGAGCAGCCAGACCAAAAACGCCAGCAGGAGCAGAGAAAGGATCTGCGGCCGCAGCGTCCAGACGCACGAGGAGACGGTGAGCCCGACCGCCATGAGCGCAAACCGCGTCAGCCGCGGCCCGACCATGAGCCGGTAGACCAGCGTGACCGTCGCCAGGATCAACGCGGCGCCGCCGATCTCGAGCCCCCGCATTCCGCCCGCCCGATAGGCGGCGTACATGAGCGCCTGGGACAGCCATTCGTGGTCGGGGTAAGGCGCTCCCGTCGCGGTGTACGAATACGAATCGAAGCGCGGGACGTGGCCGCTGCGCCAGATGTCGGCGCCGGCCCGCAAGTGCCAGAAGGTGTCGGTCTGCGCGGGCGTGAACGCCCCCACCACGCCGAAGGCGACGAAGAGGAGCCCGATCGCCATTTGATCGAACGCCAGGCCGCGCGTCGGACCGCCCGCCTGCGAGCTCATCGGCCTCACGCGATCATCGACTGGACCAGCGGGCGCTCGCGCAGGCGCCAGATACGGCCATCGAGCAGGAAATGATGAAGGTTGACGAAGCTGTTGATCGCGGCGGCGATCACCAGCCCTTTCGCGGCGCCGACGTCGCCGAACAGAAGAAAGACGCCCGGGTTGATGGCCAACCCCAGCAGCAGGACGACCAGCGCATAGCCCGCGAAGCGGCGGGGCCCGACGTCACCCTTGCCGTGGCAGGCGTGCCAGCTCGTGAGGCCAAGGTATTGAAGCGAGTGAAAGACCGGCACCAGCGTGATGGCAAAGAAGGGCCGGTAAAAGCCGATCGTGAACCAGAGCACCTGCGCCGAGAGGACCGCATAGAACTGCCCCGGCAACGGCACGCCGCGGCGGATCCGGCGTCGCGCGACCACGGCCACGCCGCCGAAGCTGACCGCCAGCGCCGCAAATCCGAGCACCGCGACCCATCCCGGAAGCGGCGGTCCGCCGTAAGCCCGTCGCACCAGCTCGTGCGCGGCGCTGCGCGCCGGAATCGCCAGGCGGAAGATACCCAGCACCGAAAGAGCCCAGGAGACGTAGAGCGGCAAGGAGACCATCCGCTTCTCCTTCGGATCGAGCCGAGCTCCCTGCCGCAGGGGATACAGCATCGCCAGCCCCAGCGACTGCCCCGAATAGTGATATCCCGACCAGCCGACGTAGAGCGCGAAGTAACCGAGACCGACACCGGCCGGATAGCGAACCGCCAGGATGGCCAACGCGATCAAGATCGGGGGCGCCGCCAGCGTCACCCAGGGGTGCGCCCGCACGACCGCCAGCGAGGTGTACGCGCGGCGGTAAGTCGCCGCGTAGTGCGGACCCACGAACAGCAGCACCAGGCAGAACGTCAGGGTCGCCGCGACACCGGAGGCGGCGCCGCCCATCCGTTGCAGCGCCAGCAGCAGACCTGCGACGAGCAGCGTCGCGCCCGGCCCGAAGCAAAAAAAATCGGGCGTGCGGCCGAGCAGGAAGCGATCGAACCGCGCACCCGCTGCCGCGTCCGGCACGGACGCCCCGACTTCGCCGGAGGCGCCGCCGCCTGCGCCCGCCGGGGCCGTTCGAGCGGTCGAGATGGGAGGAATGGTCATATAATATCCGCAGAAAGAGCCAGAATCTTGAAACCGACCCTCCGGCTCGGAGCCGTGGCGCTGGTGGCCGCGTGCTGGCTGTCGGCCGGGAGCAGGCCGTTCGTCGACGCCCTGGCCGGCATCTCCCATCCGGCCGACCTGGCGCGCGACTACGTGACGGCCCGCGCGCGCCTCGAAGAGGGTCGCGGCCCGTCGCCCGACGGCGAGGATGGAAACCGGCGGGCCGCGCGCTACGGAGCCCCGGAGGGCGCCCTTTACGGCGCCCCGTATTACGTCCACCCCCCCCCCGCC
>CALAOV010000141.1 GCA_937889515.1 uncultured Myxococcales bacterium
GGGCGGCGGGCCGCCGTGCGCGGCGGGCGGTGGGGCCCCTCCGCGCATTGGCTCGGCATGCCCGGGCTCCATACGGCCCGGTTCAGCCCGGCCTGGTTCGGCCCGGCCCGGCTCGGCCCGGCCCGGTTCGGCGCGGCCCGCCTCCATCCGGCGCTCTGGCTCGCCGCGGCCCGGCTCCATCCGGCGTCCCGGCTCGGCCCGCATCTCGCCGCCGCGCGCGGGGGCGCCCCGCCACGCCGCTGCGCCCGGATGGCTTCGCCAGGCGTTGTTGTGAACCTCGTTGGCGCGCCAGGCCCTGGGCTCCACCGACGGTCGCGCGCGCCACGCCTCGGGGACGGGGCGTCCGCCGTACCCATAGCCGAACTCGCGGTAGCCGCCCGGCCCCTGCCAATAGGCCCGATAGTAGACCGGCCGCCCGTCGATGAACTCGAAACGCGGCCCGAAGTAGACGTATCCCGCCCGCTGCGGGGCCCAGAAGCCGGCGTTCCAGCTCCAGTCGTAGCCGGTCCAGTCCCAGTACCCGGCCGCCCAGTAGTAGCCGTAGCCCGGGGCCGGCGGCTGGTACTCGGGGATGGGATCGGGTGGCGGGGTGGTGGGATACAGAGTCGCGTCGGCAACTGGGGCCGGCGGTGGGGGCGGGGGCGGCTCATAGGCGGGCGGCGGCGGCGCATATTGCGGCGGGGGCGGCGCGTACTGCGGTTGCGGCGCCGGCTCGACATAGACCGGTGGGGGGGCGGCAACGATGACCGGCGGCCCGAACGGGCGCACGTAACAACCGGAACCTACCAATCCGACTCCCAGCGACACTGCCGCGCTGGC
Source organism: uncultured Myxococcales bacterium (assembly GCA_937889515.1). Classification (GTDB taxonomy): domain Bacteria; phylum Myxococcota_A; class Polyangia; order Fen-1088; family Fen-1088; genus JADGRB01. The sequence continues at coordinate 820 of CALAOV010000141.1, forward strand.
CAACCATAGACCGCGATTCATCGGTATTCTCCTGTGGGGGCAATCGCCCGCGTGAACCCTATCCTACGATCTAGGAACCAAGCAAGGACCGGACCGGTCGGAGCCCCGCGGATCCGGCGGGGAGATGGGCTTGACCGCGGCGAGCGTGGCGTCTAAACAACGCCAGACGATGGAGACTGTTTTCTCCGGGATTCAGCCCACCGGCGAGCTGCACCTCGGCAACTACCTCGGCGCGGTGCGGACCTGGGTGACCCTGCAGGGTCAGTACCGCTGCTTCTATTGCATCGTCGACTACCACGCGATCACGCAGCCCTACGAGCCGGCGCAGATACAGGCCCGTTCCCGGGCGATGGCCATCCAGCTGCTGGCCTGCGGCGTCGATCCCGACCGAGCGACCCTGTTCATCCAGTCGGCCGTTCCGGAGCACACCGAGCTGGCCTGGGTGCTTTCGGCGGTGACCCCGTTCGGCGAGCTCGGGCGGATGACCCAGTTCAAGGACAAGTCCGAGCACCACCCCGACCATGTCAACGCCGGGATCTTCAACTATCCGGTGTTGCAGACGGCAGACATCCTGCTCTACGGCGCGACGCGGGTTCCGGTCGGCGAGGATCAGCGCCAGCATCTGGAGCTGGCGCGCGAGATCGTGCGCCGCTTCAACGCCCGTTTCGGCGAGACGTTCGTCGAGCCTCAGCCGTTGTTCTCGACCACCCCCAAGATCCTGGGTCTCGACGGGCAGGCCAAGATGTCGAAGAGCCTCGGCAACAGCATCGCGCTCGGCGAGCCCGAAGCCGACATCTGGAACAAGCTGCGCACCGCGGCCACGGATCCCGCGCGCGCCAAGCGGACCGATCCCGGGACGCCGGAGAAGTGCAACATCTTCACGCTGCACAAGTTCTTCTCCGACGCCGATCGGCAGGCGGCCGTGCACACGGGCTGCACCACCGCCGGGATCGGCTGCATCGACTGCAAGAAGATGCTGCTCGAAGGGGTGAAGAGCGATCTCGGGCGCATCGCCGTGCGCGCCGACGCGCTGCGGGCGGATCCGGCTCGGGTCGACCAGATTCTGGCGCGCGGCGCGGCCGAGGCGCGCAAGGTCGCCGCGCTGACGATGAACCGGGTGCGCGAGCGGCTGGGCCTGCCCGCGGCCGGGGCATGAGACGGGGGACGAATGAATCGGGGCGCATGAGTCGTATCGCCTGGCCGCTGCGCCTCTGCCTGTTCGTCTGGCTGGCGCTGGCCGGCTCGGCCTGCAACGCCCGCGACGACGGCTCCAGCCCGGAGGCGGCCGTGCGTTCACTCATTGCCGCGGCGCGGGCCGGGGATCGTGCCGCGGTCTACGAGCGCTTCGGCCCGCGGACGCGCGCGCACATCGAGGCGCTCCTGTCCGCGACCCACCCCACCGGCGGGGCGCGGATGCTCGCCCCCGAGGATCTGGTCACGGTCGGCTGGCTACCGCCGGCGTGGGAGCCAGCCGGAACCCGGGTTCTCCAGCACGACGACAACGAAGCCGAGGTCGAGGTCTACGCCGCCAGCGGCGATCGCCAGACGGTGCACACCGTCCGCGAAGGAAAGGTCTGGCGGGTCGAGCTACCGCTCCGATGACAATCCGGCCGTGCCGGCCGCGTCGGCGGACGCGCCGGCCGGATTGGCACGGACCTGGGTCTGGTCGCCGCCTTCGCCCCCTTCGAGATCGGCGTCGCCCAGCTCCAGGATCACATCGTCGATGTTTTCGCCGGGCATCCGGATGCGCGGATCGGTATCGGCGAAGGCGTCGCGAACCGTGTCGCGGCGCTCGCCCACCCGGCGCTCCCGCGGGAAGATGCGCTGGTCCACCTTGTCGTGTCGCCGGTCCTCGTCTCGCCGATCGCGACGGAGCGCGTGGCGGAGCTCCTCCACCGTCGCCGGCAGCTCGGGCAGCCGCATGACCTGCGCCGCGCAGCCGTGGCAGAAGCAGAGGCTCCGCCCCTGAATCTCGGCCAGCTTGAGCTGTGCCCGCCGCTTCTCGCCGCAGGCGGTGCAGGAAGCGCCGCGGCCGACCGGTCGGGACTCGGCCCAGCGGGTGTAGCAGCCCCAGCATCGCCCGCGCCGGAGCTCGGTCACGGCCGCGCCGCAGACGCTGCACGGCAGGGTGGCGCGATCGACTTCAACGCTCATGTTTTCAGTAGAACGCCGGATCCCGTTCCACGCAAAAAACTTGTCTCCCCGGTGTAAAGGTCGAGCCAACCGCGCGGCCCCTGACCGCTTCGGGTCGGGTTCGAGTCGGCTTCGGTCCAGCTCCGTTCCCCGGCCCAGTCCCTTCTGGGTTAACATCAGCAATCGAATGCAACCCCGCGCCGATGCGCCGATTTTCCTGGTCGGCTTCATGGCCTCGGGGAAGACTACGGTCGGCAAGCTGGTCGCCTCGAGGATCGGGTGGGCGTTCGCGGACATCGACGATCTGGTCACCCGGGCCGCGGGGCTTTCGGTGGCCGAGATCTTCGCGGCCGAGGGGGAAGAAGGTTTTCGGAGGCGTGAAAGCGACGCCATCCGCGACGCGGCCACCCGCAACCGATCGGTGATCGCCACCGGCGGCGGCGCATTTTGTCGCGAGGAGAACCTCTCCCTGATGCTCTCGGCGGGCCGGGTGGTCGCGCTGGACGTTTCGGCCGAGGAAGCGGTGGCCCGCGCCGGGGGACACTCGGGCCGGCCGCTGCTCGACGGCCAGGCCGACCCCTTGGGCACGGCGCGCACGCTGCTATCGGCGCGGGTGCCGTTCTATTCGCGCGCCCACCTGTGCGTCGAGACCGAAGGGCGCACCTCCAACGAGATCGCGGTCGAGATCCTGGCCAGCCTGGGGCTCGGAGAAGCGGGGGAACGGGCATGAGCGTCGTCGTTCCGGTCGAGCTGGGCGCGCGCCGGTACCAGGTTCAAATCGGCAGTTTCACGCCCGAGGCGGTCGCGGAGATCCTGACCACGGCCTTCGGGCCGACCGTGACCGGCCTGGCGCTGCTGGTCGACGGGGGCCTGGCGGCGCGCGCGCCGCGCCTGGCGCCCCTGGTCGCGGCGCTGGGAGCTCGTCTGCCCGGCGTGGAGCGGTTCGAGCTGCTTGCCGGCGAGGCGTGCAAGAGCCTCACCGAGATCGAGCGGACCGTCGAATGGATGGCCAGTCGCGGCTATGACCGGCGGGGGGCGGTGGTGGGCATCGGGGGGGGCGCCGCCACCGACCACGCCGGCTTCGTGGCGGCGATCTACCTGCGCGGAATTCCTTTCGCGACGCTCCCCACCACGCTCTTGGCGATGGTCGACGCCTCGGTGGGCGGCAAGACCGGCGTCGATCTGCAGGCCGGGAAGAACCTGGTGGGCGCCTTTCATCAACCCCGGGCGGTGGTCGCCGATCTGGCGTTCCTGGCGACGCTGCCGGCGCGCGAACGGACGGCGGGCCTGGCCGAGGTGATCAAGTGCGGCTTCATCGCCGATCCGGAGATCCTCGATCTCCTGGAGAGCTCCGGACCGGAGCTCTCGGCGGAGCTCACGCTCGACCTCATCACCCGCGCCGTCCGGGTCAAGGCCGAGGTGGTGGCCGCCGACGAGACCGAAGGGGGGCGACGGGCGATCTTGAACTTCGGGCACACCATCGGCCATGCGCTGGAGGCGGCGTCGGGGTACGAGCTGCTACACGGCGAGGCGGTGGCGCTCGGGATGGTGGCGGCGCTGGATCTGGGGGCCGCCATGGGGATCGGCCCGCCGGAGCTGGCCGCGCGGGCGCGGGCCCTGATGGGTCGGCTAGGCCTTCCGACCGACGCTGCGCGTCGCCTGGACGCCGGGGTCCTGGCGCGGCTGTCCGTCGACAAGAAGCGCCGGGGGAATCAGATCCGGTTCGTGTTCTGTCCGGCCGCGGGGCAGACGCGGTTGGTCGACGTCGGGGCCGCCGACCTGGTGGCGCGCGTCCTTGCCAAAGCTTGACCCCCGAATCGGCACCGGGTACAAGCCCAAGGTCACGATGGCCAGTCCTTTCCGCGAGAGCATCCAGAGTCTCCTCGACAAGATCGAGGGCGGGGTCGCCTGCGTTCTCATGGGGTTCGACGGGATCACCCTCGACTCCTGCGCCAAGGGCGGGCAGTCCGCCGCGTTGCCCGACGTGCAGACGCTGGCGATGGAGTTCGCGCACCTCATCGCGCAGGCCCGCCGCACGCTGACCTCGCTCGACGCCGGGGCGCTCGAGGAGTTCACGCTTCGCACCGACGTGCTGACCCTGGTGGTCCGGGTGCTGACGCCCGAGTACTTCCTAGGCTGTGCGATCATGCCGGAGGGAGCGCTCGGGCGGGCGCGGTACCTGATGCGCGTGGCCGCCCCGGTCCTGCGCGCCGATCTCTGAAAGGGACCCCGACTCTCATGCCCAAAAAGGACAGCAAGGACAAGGCGCCACCTCGGGCGCTCAAGGTCGTGGGCGCACCGCCCGCCGGACGTTCGGGCGGCAGCCGCTCCGGCGAAGGCCGCGGGTCGGGGATCGACTTCGAGTCGGTGCGCGTGCTGGCGCGCATCGCGGCCGAGTTCGATCTCGAGGAGATCGAGGTCGACAAGGCCGGGCACCTGCGCGTGCGGCGCGGGGTGCGAGACGGTGGGGGGGCGCCCATGCTGGCGCCCGCGGCGCGGCCCATCGCGCTCACGCCGCCCGTCGACGGCGGGGCCGAGGTGGACGGCACCTTCGTCACCTCTCCCTTCGTCGGCACATTCTATCGGGCGGCCTCGCCCGACACGCCGCCCTTCGTCGATAGCGGGCAGTCGGTCCGCAAGGGCCAGGTGGTCTGCATCGTCGAGGCCATGAAGCTGATGAACGAGATCGAAGCCGAGGCAGAGGGCCGGGTGGAGGAGATCCTGGTCAAGAATGGCGAGCACGTCGAGTACGGCCAGCGTCTGATCCGGCTATCTAAGGCTTGATTCCGAAGTCCTGACCCCGCGTGTTCAAAAAAGTCTTAATAGCGAACCGCGGCGAGATCGCGCTGCGGGTGATTCGCGCCTGCCGGGAGATGGGCATCCGGTCCGTGGCGGTCCATTCCACCGCCGACGCGGACGCGCTGCACGTCCGGTTCGCCGACGAGAAGGTCTGCATCGGCCCGCCCCAGGCGCGCGCGAGCTACCTGTCGATCCCGGCGCTCATCAGCGCTGCCGAGGTCACGCGTGCCGACGCGGTTCACCCCGGCTATGGGTTTCTCTCCGAGAACGCCCACTTCGCCGAGGTGGTGCAGAAGTGCGGCTTCCACTGGATCGGCCCCCAGCCCGAGATCATGCGCCTCATGGGCGACAAGGTCTCGGCGCGCGCCACGATGGAGAAGTTCGGCGTCCCGGTGCTGCCCGGTACGGGCGTCATCGAGACCGATCGGCAGGCCGAGGAGGCCATCGAACGGATCGGCCTGCCGGTCATCATCAAGGCGTCGGCGGGCGGCGGCGGTCGGGGGATGAAGGTGGTCGAGAGCAAGGCCCGGCTCTCCGCGCAGCTCAACGCCGCGCGCAGCGAGGCCCAGGCCGGGTTCGACAACCCGAACGTCTATCTGGAGCGCTTCATCGCGCGCCCGCGCCACGTCGAGGTACAGGTGCTCGGCGACGGCAAGCGCGCCATCTCGCTGGGCGAACGAGAGTGCTCGATCCAGCGCCGGCACCAGAAGCTGGTCGAGGAGGCGCCCAGCGTCGCGCTCGACGACGAGCGGCGCGCCAAGCTGCTGGGGATCGCCCGCAAGGCGACCGAGAGCCTCGGCTATCGGACGGTGGGGACCCTCGAGTTCCTGCTCGACGAAGACAAGCGCTTCTACTTCATGGAGATGAACACCCGGATCCAGGTCGAGCACCCGGTGACCGAGGAGGTGTTCAGCGTGGATCTGGTGCGCGAGCAGATGCGCCTGGCGGCCGGCGAGCCGCTCAAGCTTCCGGCGGATATTCGCCCCCGGGGCCACGCCATCGAGCTCCGGATCAACGCCGAGGACCCGGTGACCTTCGCGCCCTCGCCGGGACGCATCACGGCGCTCAACCTGCCGGGCGGCCTGGGCGTCCGGGTCGACACCCACATCTACAACCAGTACCTGGTTCCGCCGTTTTACGACTCGCTCCTGGCCAAGCTCATCGTCCGGGCCGAGAATCGCCCGGCGGCGCTGGCCCGTTTGCGCCGGGCGCTGGCCGAGTTCGTGGTCGAGGGCTGCAAGACCAACCTGGACTTTTTTCGGCGCCTGCTGGCCAATGCGGAGTTCGTGGCCGGGAAGATGGACACGCACCTCGTCGAGCGGATGTAGACTTGACACGCCGGTGCTCACGAAGAAAGACAAGTACCTAGCCGCGGCTCAGAAGTTCCTGGAGCGCGGTCAGGACCACCGAGCCCTAGAAGAGTTCGGTCGCGTGGTCCAGGAGGATCCTAGCGACACCCGCACCTGGCTCAAGATGGCCGAGATCCATGTTCGGCACGGCGCCCTGACCGAGGCGCGCGAGATCTACCTTCGCACCGCCGAGATCTACATCGGTCAGGGGTTCCTGCCCAAGGCCGTCACGGTCTACAAGAGCGTCCTCAAGCTGACGCCCGGGCTGCCCCAGGTCCGGGTGCAGCTCGGCGAGGCCTACCGCCAGCTGGGGATGGTGGCGGACGCCCTGCACGAGCTGGAGCTGGCCGTCGTCGAGTTCCAGCAGGCCGGGCGCCCGGTGGAGGCGTTGCCGGCCTTGCGGCGGATCGTCGAGCTCCACCCGGACAATGTCGTCTCCCGCATCCGCCTGGCCGAGGCGGCCTCCCAGGCGGGCCAGACCGGTGAGGCGGTCCAGCAGCTCGCCCAGGCCGCCGATCAGCTGCGCCTCGAGGGGCGTACCGACGAGTTCGTGCGCGTCGCCGAGCGGCTCCTGTTCCACAGCCCCGACAACGTGGCCGTCGCGCGCGAGCTGGCGGCGACCTATATCGCGCGCAAGAATCCGCGCCAGGCGCTCTCCCGGTTGCAAGGCGCGCTCAAGGTCGCGCCGCGCGATCCCGAGACGGTCGCGCTGCTGGCCGAGGCGATGGTGCAGCTGGATCCGCGCAAGGCCATCTCCGTGTGGCGCGAGCTGGCGGAGATCCACGCCGAGGCTGGGCGCGAGGAGGCGCGCGACGCCACGGTCCGGGCCGCGCTGGCGCTCGACCCCACCGACGCGCAGACGCACCAGCTGGCGGCGCGCTGGGGGATCTCGATCGGGACCGCGGCTTCGCGCGCCCGCCCGACGCCGCCGCCGTTGCCGTCGGGGGTGACCAGCTTGCGGGGTTTGACGCCGGCGCCGCTGGCGTCGCTCGAAGCGTCCGGGGCGCCGTCCGGTCTTTCGCGGCCCGGCATTTCCGGGCTCACGTTGGCGCCGAACGACGTCACCCGGATCCTGTCCGAAGCCGAGGTGTTCGTGAAGTACGGGTTGGCCGAGCGGGCCATCGATCACTTGCGCCGGATCTTCGGGTTCGAGCCCCATCACCGGGTCGCGCGGGAACGCCTGGCGGCCGTGCTCTCGCAGGTCGGGCGGCGACGGGAGGCCGCCTCGGAGCTGGCCACGCTGGCCACCCAGCTACAGACCGAGCGAGACCCCGACGCGTCCCGGGTAGCCGAGCGGGCGCTGGCGCTGGATCCCGCCTCGGTCGAGGCCGCCAAGCTGCTGGGACGGCGGCCCGCGCCGCAGGCCGCCGAGCCGGCCGAGCCGGTAGTCGGCAGCGACGAGGAGCTGGCCACCGAGCTCGAACAGCTGGATTTCTTCGCGCAGCAGGCGATGCACGACGAGGCGCGCGCGGCGCTGGTCGAGCTCGAGGAGCGTTTCCCGGGCCACCCCCTCTTGACCGCCCGGCGGCGGGCGCTGCCCCCGGCGGGCGCCGGGGCGATCCCGACCGACCACACGGCTGCCGAGGTGGTGTACGCGCCGGTGGCCAAGCTCAGCCCGTCGGAGAACGCCGATCCGGCCACCCACGGCGATCTTGGCATCGCCTACAAGCAAATGGGCCTCCACGACGCCGCGGTGGTGGAATTCAGGAAGCTGGCCGCCGACAAGAGCCGGGCGGTCTTCGCGCTCACCATGATCGGCGAGTGCGTGGAGGCCAAGGGGGAGCTCGGTGAGGCGGTGGCCCGCTACAAGGAGGCGCTCAACCTGCCGCAGGCGACGGCCCAGGAGTCGGTCGAGCTCTACTATCTGCTGGGCTCGGTGTTCGAGCAGCTGGGCGACGTCCGGGAGGCGCTCTACTTCTTCGAGAACGTCGGCAAGCGGGATCCCGGCTTTCGTGACGTCAACCGGCGGATCTCGGCCCTCAAGACGCCCAGCGCGAGGCAGAGCTGATCGCCGACATGGCGCCTCCGGCAAAATCGATCGACGATCGCGCGGCGGTCTTTTTCGCCGAGCTGCAGGATCGCATCACGGCCGAGATCGAGAAGATCGACGGCGGCGGGCGTTTCCGCGAGGACAGCTGGACCCGGCCCGCGGGGGGCGGCGGGCGCACCCGGGTCCTGGCGGACGGCAATCTGTTCGAAAAAGCCGGGGTGGGGTTCTCCGACGTTCACGGCCAGCTCCGTCCCGAGATGGTCGAGGCGCTCCCCGGCGACGGGCTCGATTTTCGCGCCACCGGGGTGTCGCTCATATTCCACCCGCGAAGCCCGCGGATTCCGACGGTGCACGCCAACGTGCGCCACGTCCAACACGGCGCGAGATCCTGGTTTGGCGGCGGCACCGATCTGACACCGTATTACGTGGTGCCCGAGGACGCCGCGCACTTTCACCGGACGCTCCGCGATCGCTGCGACCGGCACGATCCCAGCTTCTATCCGCGGTTCAAACGCTGGTGCGACGAGTACTTCTTCCTGCCCCACCGGAACGAGCCGCGCGGCGTGGGCGGCCTGTTCTTCGACTACCTGGGCGCCGGCGCCGAGACGACCGCCGGCCAGCCGCCGCCGGCCGCTTCATCGCCGCACGAGAGCGACGCCGAGGCGATGTTCGCCTTCGTGCGCGAGGTGGGCGACGCCATCCTGGCCGCCTACCTACCGATCGTCGAGCGGCGGCGCACGGACGTCTGGGGCGATCGCGAGCGCCACTGGCAGCTCGTGCGGCGCGGCCGCTATGTCGAGTTCAACCTGCTCTACGACCGCGGCACCGTGTTCGGCCTCCGCACCGACGGTCGGGTCGAATCGATCCTGATGTCGCTGCCGCCCGAGGTTCGCTGGGAATACGGCCTTCTGCCCGAGCCCGGCAGCCCCGAAGCCGAATCGCTGGCCGCCATCTGCGCCCGCCGCGACTGGGCGCGCGACTAGCGCCTGCGGCGGGGCTCGCGGGTGGGCAACGGCGATCGCGGTGGTTCCTCCGCCACTTGCGGCGCGACCTTGAGGACGTCGCGGAAACGGCCCACGTCGAGCGTGAGCTGGCCGAGGAGCATGTCGAGCAGCGTCTCGCCGAGGCGGCAGATCTCGCCCAGGCGGGTCACCCGCTCGACCAGGAAGTCGGCCTCGACCTTGGTTCGCCGGGGCCCGGCCGCCGGCGCGGTGAGCGCCAGCTGGGCCTGGCGCGCGACGCTCTCGGCGCGTCCCACTACCTCGACCGCCGCGCCGATCTCGCGCCGCTCGCGCTCGTTGAGGACGCCGGAGATCATCTTCCAGAAGTCGGTCTCGGCCTGGTAGTGCTCGCGCCGTTGCCCGCGCACCCAGACCTTGTGGACCACGCCCCACCGGCCCAGCGCCGACAGCGTCATCGAGGCGCTGCCGGCCGAGATCCCCAGACGCGACTGGATCTCGCTTTGGGGGAGCGGCTCGCGCGAGAGGTAGAGCAGCCCGAACGCGCGCCCCATCGTGCGGGTGAATCCCCAAAATTGTGCGATGCGGCCGCAGGCGTCGATGGCCAGATCGCGGGCCGAGGTCAGATCGTCGTCGGTTGCCATGGCCGAAGCGTCACCAGATCGCGCGCCGCGAGCTGACCGCAGGCGGCGTCGATGTCGTCGCCCCGCGGCATGCGGATGTAGACGGCCAGCCCGGACGCGCGAACCCGCTCCTGGAAGGTGCGGATCCGCTCCGCCGACGGCCGCGCGAAGGCCGGACCCTCGAACCCATTCCAGGGGATGAGGTTCACCTTGGCCGGGATGCCGCGCAGGAGCCGCGGCAGTCGATCGGCGTCGGCGTCGCTGTCGTTGACGCCCGCCAGCAGCACGTACTCGAAGGTGACCCGGCGCCCGTGCGACAGCGGGAACTGGCGGGCCGCCTCGAGCAGCGCGGCGATGGGCCAGCGCCTGTTCACCGGCATGATTCGATCCCGCACCGCGTCGGTGGTGGCGTTGAGCGAAATGGCCAGGTTCGGCGCGGGCGACAGGGCGGCGAGCTTCTCGATGCCGGAGACCAGACCGGAGGTCGAGACCGTGATCCGCCGCGGGGAAAAGGCGGCGCCCCAGGGGTGCTCGAGCAAGGTGAGCGCGCGGGCCACCTGGTCGAAGTTGTGCAGCGGCTCGCCCATCCCCATGAACACCAGGTTGGTCGGCCGGCGGTTCGCCAGCGCCGTCGCCCGGTAGACCTGCTCCACGATCTCGCCGGCCAGCAGGTGGCGGGTGAAGCCGAGCGTCGCGGTGGCGCAAAAGCCGCAGTCGAGCGCGCAGCCCACCTGCGAAGAGATACAGAGCGTCAGCTTGTCCCGCTCGGCGTCCTCGTCGGGGATCAACACCGATTCGATGGCGTGGCCGTCGCTGGTCCGAAAGCGCAGCTTGCGCGTGCCGTCGGCCGCCGTCTGCACCGCGTCCAGCGTTACCGGCGCCGTTCGGTGGTCGCGCTCCAGCGCCCGGCGGAGCGCCGGCGGCACGTTGGTCATCGCCTCGAGCGACGAGGCGCCCTGTCCGTGCAGCCACCGGAAGATCTGCTCGGCGCGGTAGCCGGGTGCCCCGGCCCCCGCCACCCAGCGGCCGATCTCGTCGGGAAGCAATCCGCGCAGCTCGGACGACGGGCTGGCGGGGAGGGCTGAGGCGGTCACGGCGGCGAGAGGATAACGCCCGTGGCGGGAGGGTGCCAGCGGGGGTGGCCGAGGCGGGTCAGGGACGCCGGCGGCGCCGTCCCGCGATGAGGGCGAGCCCCAGCAGGAGCCCGATCCAGCTGGTGGTGCGGCTGGCGCCATCGACCGCGCAGCTGCAACCCGCTTCACCGCCGCCCCGTTGACCCACCTTGGTCTGGATGGGCGTGCAGGTGTCGTTGAGCAAGCAGGTGCCCGTGCCGTCGTTGGTGACGCCGCAGTGCCAGCACTCGGTCGGGCACTGGATGGTCGCGCAGGGATCCGGCTCGCAGATGGCGGTGGTCGGGACGCAGCGGCTGCCGGCCGCGCATTGCTTGGTCAAGCACCCGTTGAGCTGACACTGGCCCGTCGCCGGGTTGCAGATGTGGCCCTCGTTGCAGAACATGTTGGCGCAGGGATCGTTCACGCAGGCGCCGGCCAGGCCGCAGCTCTGGTTGGTGCCACACTTGCTCGACTCGCACAGGTCGACGCAGGCGCCGTTCTGGCAGTACTGGTTGGTGCCGCACACGACCCCCAGGCACAGGTCGGTCTTGCACAGGCCGGCCACGCAGATCTTGCCCGCGTCGCAGCCGAGATCGTTGCAGTCGACGCAACGTCCTGCCATGCAGGTTTGCGGCGCGTTGCACACGACGCCGGCGCAGTCGTCGACGCAGGCCCCGCTGGTCTCGTCGCAGTGCTGCAGCGAGGGGCAGGTCACCGTGGCGCAGCGTTGCGGGATGCAGTAGTTGCTGACGCACTTGTAGCCGAGCGGGCAGGGGAATTCGCCGGCCGCGCACTGCAGCGTGCAGGCGCCGTCCTTGCAGCCGAAGCCGTTGGGGCAATTGCCGGTGGTGTCGGGCTTGCCGTCGCAGTTGTTGTCGAGGCCGTTGCAGATCTCGCCCACCGCGGGCAGGACGCACCCCGTGCAGACGAATCCCAGCGCACCGGCGCAGGCCAGCTTGCCCGCCTTGCAGATGCCGACCCCGACCTCGCCCTGCGTGAGCCCGGGGCAGAGGCAGGGCTGCCCAGTCTCGGGGAAGTTGCCGTTGTCGATGATCCCGTCGCAGTTGTCGTCGATGCCGTTGCAGACTTCGGTCTTGGGCATGCTGGTCACGTTGCAGACCAGCTTGCCGTTCACGCAGACGATGGTTCCCGCCATACAGGCGCCGAGGCCGTTGCCGCAGGCCTCTCCCACGCCGGGCAGGGTGCCCTCGTCGATCTGGCCGTTGCAGTTGTCGTCGATGCCGTTGCAGACCTCCACCTGCGGCGTCACGGTCGGCGCGTCGCAGGTGGTGTCGGTCCCGGCGGCGTTGCAGACCCGGATCCCGTTGCGGTTGCAGGCCCCGATGAGGCCGTTGTTGCACGTCGCGCCCACCGGACCGCTCGGCCAGTTGCCGTTGTCGATGATGCCGTCGCAGTTGTCGTCGAGCCCGTTGCAGACCTCGGCGGGCACCGCGCAGCCGCACGGCTTGCCGCAGGCGTTGGGCGGCAGCCCCTCGTCGATCTGGCCGTTGCAGTTGTCGTCCTTGCAGTTGCAGGTCTCGACCGCGCAATGGTGCGCCGCCGTGCCGAGCTGGTTGTCCGGATCGTTGGGGTCGTTGGCGCTCATCGAGAACCCGCCACAGTTCGGGTTGGTGTTCCCGGGGGCCCCGCAGGTCAGACAGGCGTTCGAGACGCCCTCGTCGATGAGGCCGTTGCAGTTGTCGTCCTTGCCGTTGCAGATCTCCACGGGCGGGACGTTCTGCGCAATGATTCCGACGATGGCGCCCTTGGCGGCGTTCGCGTCGTTGAGCGACACACGGATCGAGGCGCCCGTGCCGCCGGCTGCGGCGATGGCGTCGTTCGCGTTGTCCGCGGTGGTGTCCGTGATGACGTAGACCTTCACGCCTAGTTTGTTCAGCAGACAGGCCTGACTGATCGGGTTGTAGACGTCGTAGTTCCCGCCCCCCGAGCAATCAGCGAGTTTGAAGGTGTTGTCGGGCGCGGTCGCCTCGTCGCAGGTGTCGTCCCCGTCGGTGACGACGACGATGACGTTGTGCCGGCACGATCCCTTCGGATCGTTGGGAACGATCTCGTTCTGGAAGTAGAGGTTCGCGTAGAACAGCGAACGGCCGAGAGGCGTGTCGTCTTTGGGGTGCAGCTCGGGATCGGTCACGGCGCCATTGCTGGTCGGCGCCTCGACGTTGTCGATCCACTTGTAGATTGCGGCCGTCTGGGCGGCGCCGGGCGGGTCGAACTGAGCGGCGGTGGGCATGGTGCCGGGCGCGGCCGAGGTCACGCCGACCTCGAAGACCTGGGATGCGCCGGTCGTGAACCAAGCGCCATAGGTCGTCTGGCTGGCCGAGTTGTTCGTCGTCATCAGGCAACCAGCCGGGTAGTTGGTGGCGCTGTGGTTTCCGGTGGCGGCCCGGTTCGGCACCGTTATGTTCTGCGCCCCGGTGGCCGCGTAGTGGCCTATGGGGCTTTGCCCGGTGTTGGTGCACTGGGCGGCCGAGAGGGTCGTATAGGCGTTCTGAACGGTTTCCGGGAACGACATCAGGCCGAAGTTCGCCTCGTCCGTCCCGACCTCTTGCAGCGCCTGACGGATGCCGCTTTTCAGGCTGTAGATGCGGCTGGTCGTGCTCTGCGGGCAAACGGTGGTGCCATCGGCTTGGTCGACCAGAGCCGAATTTTCGTGCATCGAACCGGACGTGTCGAACAGGAACATGATGTTGGGGCGCAGCGACTGCGCGCGGGCCGGCGCCGCCGCCGCGCAGGTCGCGGCGGTCAAGAGAACGAGCTCGAGCCGAAGTCGGCGGATCATGGTGGGCCCTCGCTTCCTGGAGGTGACAGCTCGGGCGCTCATGGCGGCAACGTCCCCGGCAGACAGCAGCGAAAGCCGACGGACGGCAAGCGGACATCGATACCTTGCGTGGTGGTTCCGCCGTCGCCGGTGGTGGTTGCATAGGGCGCCGGGACCGACGCGTTGCACTGGAGTCCGGGGGCACTGGTGGTACCAGCGACGGTAAAGCTGGCGATGTCGTAGGCACCGCCGCGCATTTCGAACAGGCACGGGGGCGTCGTGCATTTGGGGTTACTGAGCGGTTTGGTGGACGTCAGATCGGTGGCGGTCCACTCCTTGACGTTGCCGCTCATGTCGAAGAGCGAGTAGTTCAGGCTGGGGTTGATCGAGAAGCCCGTGCTCGTCTTGGCCGAGATGACCGACACGCAGGTGGTGCTGTCGCCGCCGGTCGGGATGGGCGCCGCGGTGCCCCCCTTCGAGGTCAGGTAGTCATTCCCGTTGCAATCCGCCGCTACGTAGGCGTTCCCGTACGGGAAGGTGGTGGCATTGACGCCCTGGCAGGCCGCCTGCCACTCGGCGGCGCTGCAAACCCTCCAGTTGGGTCCCGCCAAGGCGCAGGTCGCCTCGGCCTCCCCCATTGTGACGTTCGACCAGGGGAGCTTCCCGGGAACGGAGCAGGCCCGTCGGGTCGAGTCGAAGCCGTTGCTGGTCGACGTCGCGTCGTAGCGGCTCGCCTCGTAGCCGTACATCGTCACGTTCACCGACGGGACGTAGACCAATAGATCGTCCGTGGTCCGGTTGGAAAGTGAGTCGAGCTCGTCGACCAGGCCGTCGCAGTCGTTGTCGAGGCCGTCGCAGATCTCGATCCCCGGCGGTTTCATCGAGCCCATGCAGCGGTGGTTGCCCGATTGCGAGTTGTCGCAGACCCAGGTACCGGTGCCAGCGCAGGGCCCGGTTCCGAAGATGCACGCCTTGCCGATCTGGAACGGCTCGTCGGTCAGCCCGTTGCAGTCGTTGTCCAGGCCGTCACATCCAAATTTGGTGTCTTCGACAGCTTCGTAGGTTGCGGGATAGTTGCAGACCCAGCCGTTCTGCCCCGAGCAGGTCGGGTGTATCCCCGCGCAGACGCCCTTGGTGAGGCAGGTGATGGGCGCAGGCTGCAGATTGTCGTCGACGATCCCGTCGCAGTCGTTGTCGATCCCGTCGCAGATCTCGATGCCGCCGTTGGTCTTGAGGCACTCGGTCTCGCAGCCGGGGATGGTCGGATCGCGATCGTAGAAGTCGGGCAGGCAGGCGCCCTGGGTGCAGACCCCCATCACGCAGCTGGCCGTTGCGAACGGGAAGGCGCACTGGCGGTTGCAGGCGCCACAGTTGTTGACGTCGGTCATGAAGTCAAAGCCGTCGTCGACGATCCCGTTGCAGTCGTTGTCGAGCCCGTCGCAGATCTCG
The DNA here is from genome assembly GCA_937889515.1 of uncultured Myxococcales bacterium. Lineage (GTDB taxonomy): Bacteria > Myxococcota_A > Polyangia > Fen-1088 > Fen-1088 > JADGRB01. Next base: position 16,013 of record CALAOV010000141.1, read on the forward strand.
ACGCCGCCGTTGGTCTTGGTGCACTCGCAGCCGTTCGACGGGTCGTGGTCCGCGTTGAAGAATCCGGGCTGGCAGTTGACCTGACAGACCCCGTTCACGCAGGCCGGGATGGCGTTCGGTTCGATGCACTGGTGGAAGCAGGTGCCGCAGTTCGAGATGTCGGTCTGCAGATCGGGCGAGTTCGGGTTGCAGAGCTGAATGCCGCCCGCGCCCCCCTGACCTCCCGCGCCGGCGGCCCCGGCGGCGCCACCGACCCCACCGCTGCCGGCGTGCCCGCCGGCGCCACCGACATGCGCGTCGGGCTTGGAGGTGCCCACGTCGGTTCGGCTGGGTGCGTCCACCACCGAGGCGTCGGCCGGTACGACGGCGACGCCGAAATCGTAGAGGTGATCGTGGCAGCCGGCCGCGGCGGTCGACAGCGCCGCCAGAAACAGACCGGATTTGAGTAAGTTAACCAGCCGCCCCGAGATCATAGGTGTACTCGTCCACTATACTCCAAACCGAGGTAAGCGAAAATACTCCAGGGCCGAATCGGGCGAGGATCGGCGCTTCGCGCCACGGCTTCGTCCCGCCGCTTCGTCGCGCTGCGGCTAAGCCAGATCGAGACCGGAGAAGAAGAAGGCCAGCTCGCCCTTCGCGGTCTCGGGGGCGTCGCTGCCGTGGACGGCGTTCTTCTCGATATCCGTGCCGTAGCGGTTGCGGATGGTGCCGGCCGGCGCCTTCTTCGAGTCGGTCGGGCCCATGACCTCCCGGTAGCGGGTCACGGCGTTCTCGCCTTCGATGGCCATCGCGACACAGGGGCCCGAGGTCATGAAGCGGACCAGATCGCCGAAGAAGGGGCGCTCCCTGTGCACGGCGTAGAACGCGCGCGCCTGCGGCTCGGAGAGCTGCGTCAGCCGCAGCCCCACGATCTTGAGGCCGGTCTTCTCGATGAGATCGATGACACCTCCGACCGCGTTCTTGGCGACCGCATCGGGTTTCACGATTCCGAATGTTCTTTCGATGGGCATTGGAGTTCTTTCTCTGGGTTTATGAAACAAACTTGGCGACGGTCTTGCCGAGCTCGGCCGGCGTCGCGGCGATCGCGATGCCCGCCTCGCGGAGCGCCGCGATCTTCTCGGCCGCCGTCCCCTTGCCGCCGCTGATGATGGCCCCTGCGTGGCCCATCCGCTTGCCGGGGGGCGCGGTTTGGCCGGCGATGAACGCGGCCACCGGCTTCTTCATGCTGGTCTTGACGAACCGGGCGGCCTCCTCTTCAGAGGTCCCGCCGATCTCGCCGATCATGAGCACCGCCTCGGTCTGCGGGTCGCGTTCGAACAGGGCCAGGCAGTCGATGAAGTCGATCCCCTTGACTGGATCGCCGCCGATGCCGATACAGGTCGACTGTCCGAGGCCGAGCGCGGTCAGCTGGTGGGCCGCCTCGTAGGTGAGCGTCCCGGAGCGCGACACCACGCCGACCTTGCCCGGTTTGTGGATGTACCCCGGCATGATCCCGATCTTGCAGGCGCCCGGCGTGATGACCCCGGGACAGTTGGGCCCGATCAGCGTCGATTTCGGGTAGGCGCCCAGCGCGCGCTTGACCTTGACCATGTCGAGGGTGGGGATCCCCTCGGTGATGCAGACGATCACCTCGATGCCGGCCTGCGCCGCCTCGAGGATCGCGTCGGCGGCGCCGGGCGGTGGGACATAGATGACGGTCGCGTTGGCGCCGGTCTTCTTGACCGATTCGGCCACCGTGTCGAAGACGGCGAACCCCTCGTGGACGAGTCCGCCTTTGCCCGGCGTGACGCCCCCGACGACACTGGTGCCGTACTCGCGCATCTGCTTGGCGTGGAAGGTCCCGGCTGAGCCGGTGATCCCCTGCACGATGAGCTTGGTGTTCTTGCCGACCAGAACCGACATGGTCAGGCCCCCTTTCCGGCGGCGAGGGCGACGACGCGCTTGGCGCCGTCGGCCATGTCGTTGGCGGTGGTGACAGCCAGGCCCGATTCGGCCAGCATCTTCTTGCCGAGATCCACGTTGGTCCCTTCCAGGCGCACCACCAGCGGCACCTTGAGGCCGACCTGTTTGATCGCGGCGATGACGCCGGCCGCGATGGTGTCGCACTTCATGATGCCGCCGAAGATGTTGACGAAGATGCCGCGCACCTTCGGGTCGGCGGTGATGATCTTGAACGCGGCGGTGACGCGCTCCTCGGTGGCGCTGCCGCCCACGTCGAGGAAGTTTGCCGGTACGCCGCCGAAATGCTGGATGGTATCCATGGTCGCCATGGCCAGGCCGGCGCCGTTGACCATGCAGCCGATGTTGCCGTCCAGCTTGATGAACGACAGATCGTAGCGCTTGGCCTCGGTCTCGGCCGGCTCCTCCTCGTCGAGATCGCGCAGCGCCTCCAGATCCTTCTGCCGATAGAGCGCGTTGTCGTCGAAGGTGACCTTGGCGTCGAGCGCCAGCACCCGCCCGTCGGTGAGGACCACCAGCGGGTTCACCTCCAGGAGCGACGCATCGGTGGCGACGAAGGCCGTGTACAGCTGCATCAGGAGCTCGGCGGCGTTCTTGGCCGCCGCGCCGTGCAGGCCGAGGCCGTAGGCCAGGTTGCGCGCCTGATAGGCGGCCAGGCCGACGACCGGATCGACCGCTTCCTTGAGAATCTTCTCCGGGTGGCTGGCCGCCACCTCTTCGATCTCGACGCCCCCCTCCGACGACGCCATCATGACGACGCGTCCGACGCCCCGGTCGACCACCACGCCCAGATAGAGCTCGCGCGCGATGTCGACCGCCTGCTCGATGAGCAGCCGCTTGACCAGCTTGCCGCCCGGCCCCGTCTGGTGCGTGACGAGGTTCATCCCCAGGATCCTCTGCGCCGTTTCGCGCGCCGCGGCCGCGCCCTTGACCACCTTGACGCCGCCGCCCTTGCCGCGGCCGCCGGCGTGGATCTGCGCTTTGACGACCACGAACTCGCTGTCGGTCTCCGCGATCAGCGCCTTGGCGGCGGCCTCCGCCTCGTCGGGGCTGAAGACGGGGCGCCCCTTGGGGACCGGGATGCCGAACTTCTTGAGGATCTCCTTGGCCTGGTACTCGTGGATCTTCACAGCGTTTTCGAGGCCTCGATGAGCTCGCGCACCGCGGCGGCCGACTTGTCGAGCATCGCCTTTTCGTCTGCGGAAAGCTCGATGGTGACCACTTTCTCGACGCCGCTGCCGCCGATGACGACCGGCACGCCCAGGTAGAGATCCTTGAAACCGTACTCGCCGTTCAGTTGCGCGGCGCAGGGGAGCAGCCGCTTCTGATCGCGGAGATAGGCGGTCGCCATCGTGATCGCGGCCGAGGCGGGCGCGTAGTAGGCGCTGGTGCCCATAAGCTTGACGATCTCGCCGCCGCCGTTGCGGGTCCGGTCGACGATCGCGGCCAGCTTGTCGGCGGCGATGAGCTGACGGATCGGGATGCCGTCGACGGTGCAGTAGCTGGTCACCGGGACCATCGTGTCGCCGTGGCCGCCCAGCACCATGGCGCGAACGTCCTTGACCGCCACGCCCGCCTCGCGCGCCAGAAACAGCTGGAAGCGCCCCGCGTCGAGGACGCCGGCCATGCCGACCACCTTGCCGCCGGCGAAGCCCGTCACCCGCCGCAGCTCGTAGACCATCACGTCGAGCGGGTTCGACACCACGATCACGAAGGCGTCCGGGCAATGCTTCTTCAGATTTTCGCCGACGTTGCGGATGATCTTGAGATTGATGCTCAGCAGATCGTCGCGCGACATCCCGGGCTTGCGTGGCACGCCGGCGGTGATGATGACCACGTCGGCGCCGGCGCAGTCGGCCCAGTTCGAGGTGCCGGTGATGCTGGCGTCGGCGCCGAGCACCGCGCCGTTCTGTTCCAGGTCGAGCGCCTTGCCCTTGGCGAGGCCTTCCTTCTCGGGGATGTCGAACAGCACGACGTCGCCGAGCTCGTTGCGGGCGCACAGCGCGGCCAGCTCACCGCCGATATTGCCGGCGCCAATGAGAGCAATCTTGTTCCTGCGGGGCATGCGGACTCCTGTGAGAAGAGATCAGACGTAGAGAGGAAGTTGTATCGCGTCGGGCGAGGGCGAGCTTAGCTCGCCCGAGCCCATCGCGTGAGGGTTTGGGAACCCTCCCAGGGTTCCCATTTTCATAGATTGGAGATGATGGCGTCGCCGAAGGCCGAGCAGGCGACCTCTTTCGCGCCGTCCATCTGGCGGGCGAAGTCGTAGGTGACGGTCTTCTGCGCGATGGTCTTCTCGAGCGCCGCGACGATGCGGGTGGCGGCGCCGGGCCAGCCCAGGTGCTCGAGCAGCATGACGCCCGAAAGGATGACCGATCCCGGGTTCACCTTGTCGAGGTTGGCGTACTTGGGCGCCGTGCCGTGCGTCGCCTCGAAGACCGCGTGCCCGGTCGCGTAGTTGATGTTGCCGCCGGGCGCGATGCCGATGCCGCCGACCTGGGCCGCCAGCGCGTCGGACAGGTAGTCGCCGTTCAGGTTCAGCGTCGCGATGACGTCGAACTCATCGGGACGGGTCAAGACCTGCTGCAGCGTGATGTCCGCGATGGAATCCTTGACCAGCACCTGGCCGGCCGGCGGCTTGCCGCCACAGTCGTCCCAGCCGATGGCGCGCCCGGCGTACTCGCGCTTGGTGAGGGCGTACCCCCAGTCGCGGAAGGCGCCCTCGGTGAACTTCATGATGTTCCCCTTGTGGACCAGCGTGACGCTCTTCCGCTTGTGCTGGATGGCGTAGTCGAGCGCGGCGCGGACCAGGCGCTCCGTCCCCTCGCGCGAGACGGGCTTGACGCCGATCCCGGAGGTCGCCGGGAAGCGGATGTGCTTGACCCCCATCTCGTTCTGCAGAAAGGCGATCACCTTCTTGGCCTCGGGCGACTCGGCGGCCCACTCGATGCCGGCGTAGATGTCCTCGGTGTTCTCGCGGAAGATCACCATGTCCACCTTCTCGGGGCCCTTCACCGGCGAGGGGACGCCCTTGAAGTACCGCACCGGGCGCAGGCAGACGTAGAGGTCCAGCATCTGGCGGATGGCGACGTTGAGCGACCGGATGCCGCCGCCGACCGGCGTGGTGAGCGGGCCCTTGATGCCGACGTAATAGGTCTTGAAGGCCTCCAGCGTCTCGTCGGGGAGCCAGCTATCGAAGAGCTCCTTCGACTTGCCGCCCGCGTAGACCTCGGCCCAGGCGATCTTCTTCTTGCCGCCGAACTCCTTGGCGACCGCGGCGTCGAGCACGCGCACCGAGGCGCGCCAGATGTCGGGGCCGGTGCCGTCGCCTTCGATGAACGGGATGACGGGATGGTCGGGCACCTCCAGGCGGCCGTCCGCATGGACGGCGATGGCCTCGGCACCAATCGGAATCACGGGTTTTGCGCTGGGCATGGCGACTGTTGATTACCTCCGACGCGGGGTGATCAAGGCAAGAGAAAAACGCGCGGAGACCCGCGAATTCGCGTTCCCGAAACCTGGCGGCTACGCGGCCGACAGGATGTCGAGCAGCGGGGCGTCCGGCGAGGCGGGGTTGACCCGCAGTTCGCGCGACTTCGGATCGACCAGCAGGTCCAGCTCTTCGAGCGGAATCTGGCCCAGGAGCGGCGTGGTCCCGGCTGCCTCGACCAGCGCGTTCGTCACCGTCTCGCGACCCAAGATCTTGATCCCCACGCCGCTGACCCAGGGAACCTCGGCGGTCCGGCCATCGGCATAGCGAACCCTGCGATATCCAGCGACGAGCAGACCGAGGCGCGATACGGCGTCGGAGGGGAGCACCAGCATGGTCGCGCCGGTATCTACGAGTGCTTCGATCTCGATTGAATGTACCTGGTCGGCACGCAGGTGTCCGCGCCCGACATTTTCTTCGTCGTAGCTGTTCGTGAGCGTGATTGGCTGCATGACTTTGCCCATGGGCGGTTCATCGGCACGACCGGGGGTGCGGTTGCTCATGGTTGCGACGAGGATAGCACCCGCACGCGACGCCGAGCCGAGTCAGCGAATTCGCGTACCGGGCGGGACGTCCCGATCCAGCGCGGACAGGCCGAGCACATCCGCGTCCCCCGCCGCCAGGATCATCCCTTGTGAGACCACGCCGCGGATCTTCCGGGGCGCCAGGTTGGCCAGATAGACGACGGTCCGCCCGACGATCGTTTCCGGGGTGTAGGTGGGCGCGATCCCCGAGACCACCGTGCGCGGCTCGGGGCCGCCCACGTCGAGGGTCAGCTTGAGGAGCTTGTCGGACTTGGGGACCACCTCGGCGGCCAGGACCTTTGCCGCGCGCAGGTCGATCTTGGCGAAGTCGTCGATCGCGATGTCCGCCGGGGTGGCATCCGGGGCAGCCGTCGTCGATGCGGCGGTCGTCGATGCGGCGGTCGCGGCGGGCGCCGACGCCGCTTCCGCCGGCACCCACTTCGCAATGAGCGCCGCCTGCTGGTCCGCCTCGATGCGTGGAAAGATCGGCTTCGGCTTGGTGAGGATCCCGCCGGGCCAGCCGACCCAATCGAGGGTCGGCCAGGTGCCCTCGTCGTCCCCTCGCCCGAGCTGTCGGAGGATTTCAGCGGCTGCTGCGGGCATGGCGGGCGCCACGAAGAGCGCCGCTCGGCGGAGCACCTCGCAGGTGTTGGCGAGGACCTCGGTGAGCGCACGCAGATCGCCACTCTTGGCGAGCTTCCACGGCGCCGACTTGTCGATGTAGATGTTTCCGGCACGAATCATCTTCCAGGTCTCTTCCAGCGCTCTCGACGGGGAAAACGCTTCCCAGGCTTCACCCACGCTGCCGGTCCCGAGGACGACCGGCATGAGCTGGACATAGGGATCCGCCGGATCGCTGCCCGGTTTGACCGCCGGCACCTTGCCGCCGAGGTATTTGTGCGCCATCGAGATGGTGCGGTTCAAAAGATTCCCGAGGTCGTTCCCGAGGTCGGATTCGTAGCGCTGAAAGAGCGCCTCGTAGGTGAAGTCGCCGTCGCCCCCCAGTGCGTATTCGCGCAGGACGAAGTAACGCAGCGGATCGAAGCCCAGCTCGTCCGCGATGACGTTCGGATCGACGCGGGTGGCCGGTATGGATTTCGAGATCTTCTGTCCTTTGACGTTCAGGAAGCCGTGACAGAAGATCTGCTTCGGCGGCTCGAGACCGGCGCTCCAGAGCATGGCGGGCCAGTAGACGGCGTGGAAGCGCAGCAGGTCCTTTCCGATCAGGTGATGCGAGGCCGGCCAGAAAGCGCCGTTCCCTTCGCCCCGCTTGACCGCATCTGGTCCCCCAAGCCCCGTCACGTAGTTGATGAGCGCGTCGATCCAGACGTAGATCGTCTGCTGAGGATCGTCGGGGACCGGGATGCCCCATTTCACGGCCGCCCGCGAGGCCGAGAGGGGACGGAGCCCCCCTTTGACGAATTCGCGCACCTCGTTCAAGCGCGAGATGGGCTGCACCGGGGGCCGCCCGTCGCTCTCCTCCGCGTACCAGCGGAGCAGCTTCTGCGCGTAGCGCGGGAGATTGAAGAAGTAGTTCTTCTCCTTGATTTGTTCGACCGGCGTGCGGTGAATCGGGCAGAGTTTCTCGCCGTTCTCCAGGATCACGTCGTCTTCGGTCTTGGCCTCTTCGCAGCCGACGCAGTACATGCCGTCGTACTCGGCCTCGTAGATGTCGGGCTTGCCGCCCGCGTCTCGGTTGGCCTGCATCCGCTTCCACATCTCGAGGACGGCGGCCGTGTGATCGGCGTCGGTCGTGCGGATGAAGCGATCGCGCGAGATCCCGACCCGGTCCCAGGTCTCCACGAACTTGGAGGCGATGCCGTCGCAGTAGGCCTGCGGTTCCATCCCCTTTTCGCGCGCGATCCGCTCGATCTTCTGGCCGTGCTCGTCGAGGCCGGTCAAAAAGAAGACGCTCTTGGCGCGCGCCCGATGATAGCGGGCGAGCGCGTCGGCCACCACGGTCGCATAGAACGTGCCGAGGTGGGGGAGGGCGTTGACGTAGTAGATCGGGGTCGTGATGTAGAAGCGCGACATGGTCCTTATCGTTCAGCGGGGGGCGCCGGCGCGGGCGCAGGTTGTAGGACGTCTTTGAGATCTTGGGCGGCGAAGGTCTTGGGCGGGTGGCCGTCGAAGTAGACCCGCACCCGCCCGCGCAGGATGTCGAGATCGCCCACCCGGCCCACGCCGTCGGGGGTGGTGACCCGCTTGCCGACCTTGGGCAGCGCCGCCGCCGCTTCGACGTAGCTCGCGTCCTCGTAGACCAGGCAACACTTGAGGCGACCGCATTGGCCGGAGACCCTGGTCGGGCTCATGGCCAGATTCTGGTGCTTGGCCATCTTGATCGACACCGGCGCGAACTTCGGCAGGAAGGTCGAGCAGCAGAGCTCCCGGCCGCACGAGCCGATGCCGCCCACGATCTTGGCTTCGTCGCGCACGCCGACCTGGCGCATCTCGATCCGCGCGTGGGTGTGGGCCCCGAGCTCGCGCACGAGCTCGCGGAAATCGACCCGCGCCTCGGAGGCGAAATAGAAGATCGCGCGTCCGCCGCGCTGGAAGTCGACCCGGAACAGCTTGATGGGGAGCCCGTGGGCAGCGGCCCGCGCGCGCGCGAACCCGCGCGCGTCGAGCGCACGGCGCTCGCCCGCCACGACCCGATCCAGATCGCGCGCGTCGGCACGGCGCAGGATGCGGGGCAGCGATCCGCCGGCGGGGCGGGCCGCGCTCGGCACCGCGACCACCGCGACCTCGGACTCGCGTCCGTCGTCGACTACCACCCGCTCGCCGTGGCGCAGCTCGAGGGTGCCGGCGTCGCAGGCCAGCACGCGCCCACGCGGGTCGAGCTTCACCCCCGCGACGTTGACCGTCGGCGCGCTCGCTTCAGTCATGGCGCCCGCACCTCCTGCCGCTTGAGCGCGAACGCCAGCCGCTCGACGGCCAGCGTCGGATTGACGTTCGCCGCCAGGCCGATCTGCGTGTCGACGATCGCCGCCAGCGCGCGTCCGAGACGGTCGACCCCCAGCGCCGCCAGGGCGCGCGCTTCGGCGCCCGCGTTGAGCACCGCCAGCTCGGGCGCGCCGGCCGCGATCGCGAGGGCGTCGCGGTAGAGGCCGGCCAGCAGGCCAATGAGCAGCGCGACGCCGCCTTTGGCGGTTTTTTCCTGGTCGCCGTCCTTGTCTTTGTCTCGGTCCTTCTGGCTGGCCAGCGACGCGGCCAGGTCGAACACGCCGGCCGCTCCCGGCGTCGTGATCGCCGCCCGCAGATCTCCGAGGGCCTGCGCGGGGCCGTTCTCGCCGTCGTCCTCTTGCGCCGCGGCCGCCTCCAGCATCCGCGCGGCCGATCCGTCGGCCAGCGCCGCCGCGATCTCCACCCGACCCGCCGGCAGGCCGCGGGTGTGCCCCAGCTCGAGCAGCGCCGCTGCGCCGAGCTGCCGGAACCGGATCCGCTGGGTGCGCGAGCGGATCGTCGGCAACAGCCGGTCCGGCGCGCTCGTGCAGAGGATCAGGTGATTGCCCGCCAGTGGCTCTTCCAGCGTCTTGAGCAGGCAGTTGGCCGCGTTCGGGTTCAGCGTGTCGGCATCGACGACGATGATGACCCGCGCCGCCGCCTCGTGCGGGCGGGTGCGCGCCAGGGCCAGGATCGCCTTGGCGTCCTCGACCACGATCTGTCCGCCCGCGCCGGTCGGCCCGAAGGTCGGAACGTCCGGGTGGATGCCGGCCTCGATTCGGCGGCAGACCTCACAGACGCCGCAGCCGGCGCCGGGCGCGGCGGGACAGTCCAGCGCCATCGCCAGCCCCAGCGCCGCGTTGCGCTTGCCGATGCCAGGCGGGCCCTCGAACAGATAGGCGTGCGCCAGGTGGCCACCCGCGATGGCCCGTAGCAGCGCCGCTCGGGCGGCGTCTTGGCCGATCAGATCCGACAGGCGCACCGCCCGAACGTAGCATGTCTGCCCCCGCCACGAAGCGGTGTAACCTACGCGCATGGGCATCCTCGGCAGGCTATCGACGCTGATCAAGTCCAACCTCAACGACGCCATCGACTCCATGCAGGATCCGGGCAAGGAGATCGATCAGATGGTCCGCGACATGGAGGACTACGCGCGGCAGGCCCGCGCGGAGGTCGGCCGCAGCATCGCGGACGAGCGGCTCTTGGAAAAGCGCCAGCAGACGATCGACGGCGAGATCGGCGACTGGCAGAAGCGGGCCGAGACCGCGGTTCGCGGCGGCGAAGACGGCCTCGCAAAGGAGGCGCTCGCGCGCAAGTCCGACAAAGAGACCGAGCGCGCCGAGGTGGCCAAGGCGCTGCAGGAGCAAGGGGTCTACGGCGACCAGCTCACGGCGGCGCTCAAGGCGCTCGAGGCGCGGCTCAAGGAGGTCAAGCTCCGGCAAGGGACCCTGCGCGCCAAGGCCCGGGCCAACCGCGACGGCGGCGCGCTGTCCCCCAAGACCTCCGCCTTCGGGGAGTTCGATCGGATGGCGAGCCGCATCGACGCGGTGGAGGCGGAAGCCGGGCTCGATGCGGAGCTCTCCGGCCGGACCACGGAGTCGGTCTCGATGGAGCGCCGCCTGAACCAGATGGCGGGCGAGAGCTCGGTCGACGACGCGCTGGCCGAGCTCAAGCGCAAGCTCGGCAAATGACGCCGGTCAGCCTCCGCTGCGGCTGTGGTAGGCTCGCGCAAGGCTATGGGCAAGCAGCAGACGGCCAGCGCATCCGGCGGGCAATCGCCCTCGGGCGCGTCGTCTGAATCGTCCCCCAATCCGCGGGAGAACACCGCGCGGGTCGTGATGCGCAACAACGAGCTGCCGGGCTGGTTCTGGGGACTGCTCGGCTGCCTGAGCGTCCTTGGCGTCGGATCGGCGGTGTTGTTCTTCATCTTCAAGCCGACCGGCGGCGCGGTGGCACCCGCGCCAAGCCTGGCCGCGACAGCCGCTCCCGCCGCAGGGGCACCGGCCGGGCGGGGTGCGCAGATCGACATCGAGCCGATGGCGCCGCCGCCGGCTTCGCCTTCGGAGACGCTGGGTGCGCCGAGGCCCAAGGCGGCACCCCATCCGATCAAGATCGCGCGCTCGCCTTCGGCGCCGCACCCGGCCGCCGCGCCCGCGGACGACGCCGACAAAGGCGCCGACAAGGCTACAGACAATGCCGCGGAGGCCGTGACGGGCGACGCGGACGACGCGCCGAAGGCCAAGGCCAAGGCCAAGGTGAAAGCGAAGGCCTCCGCCACGGACTCGGACGACGATCAGGCGGCGGGCGCGCGCAAGGCGCCGGCTTCCGACGACAAGTCCGACGACAAAGAGCTCTAGACGACGTTCCAGCGATTCATCAGCGCGGTGGGCTCGCGGCGCTCGCGCCAGCCGTCGCGCGCTCGAGCGCGGCCAGTCGGCGCGCCGTGATGAGCAACAGCGCGGCCAGCAGCGCCAGGAGCACCAGGACAGCCGCCAGCGCGCCCAGCAGGAGCGGGCGCGTGCCCGGGGTGATGCGGATGGGTCCGACGGGGGCGAGCGCCGCCGCCGCGGCCTCGCCCGGATCCGCGGCCGGCGTCAACACCACGCCGACAGCCGCCGGATCGAGGCCGGCCACGCTGCCCGCGACCAGCTTTTGCACGTCCAGCTCGTGGATGGGAGACGGACCGCTGCGGGCCTTGATCAGGACCGCGGCGCGGGCCGGGCTCTTCTGCTTGGCGTCGACCGCCAGCGGATCGCTCTCTTCGAGCACCAGGTGGACGCGCGCGCTTACGACGCCTTCGACGGTCTCCAGGGTCCGCTCGATCTCCCCGGCGGTCGCGTCGAGATACCGGGCCCGCTCTTCCGACGGCGTCGGGATGAGACTGGGCTGGCCGTAGGTCTCCGAAAAACCTCGTCGCCGATCCCGCGGCAGGCCGAGGGCGCGCAGGAGATCGACCGCCCGGGTTCCATCGGCGTTCGCGACGCGGATCGTATAGGTCGCGCCGCCGCCGGTGGCGGCCCCTTCGTCGGGCACCTTCTCGGCGCCGATGCCGGCCCGCTCCAGCGAAGCGGTCGCCTCGTTTGCCGCGCGCTCGTCGATGCCGTGCAGAATGTTGCTGGTGCACGCCATGGCCGGCAACAGCAGCGCCAGCAGGGTAGCGGGCCACCTGCCCGCCCGTTCCCCCCCAGCCACGCTAACCACCCTTGGCCTCATGGCGGCGTCATAACACGAAGTCAGACCTGGGTTCCCATGGTCTGTTTGATCGCGCCGACCAACCTGTCCGCGACCCGCGACACCACCTCGACCGTCTGCGAATAGCGGGCCACCGTCGCCTGCATCGCCAGGAGCTCGCCCGGCTTGAAGGTCTTGCCGCGGGCGGCGGCGTCGAGGAGGGCGTCGATCTGCTTTTCGTTCCCCACCGCGCGTTCCAGCATCGTGCGTATTGGGCTCACGCTTCCTCGCGCCGGCGGCCGGGTCACCGGCGCCGCGGCGGCCGGTGGCGGTGCTGCCTTTTGCGCAGCCCCGACCCGCTCGTCGAGCACGGCGATGAACGATCGCGCCGACTGCTTCGGGTGTCCGGACGCCCGCGTCGGGGACGGCCGCCCTCCAGGAGAGCTCGGGGCGATACGCATATCCCGTCATCGGACGCGGGCCCCCGCCGGTTGCGACGATTCGACCCGGCGAAGCTAGTCCAGCTCGCCGAGCGCGTCCCGGAGCAGATCGACGGCGCGGGCATGGAGGCGGCAAGCCCAGGACTTCGACAGCCCCAGCTCCGCCCCCGCCTCCTCCAGGTTCTTGTCGGCGAAGTAGTAGAGCTCCATGAGCTTGCGCTCTTTGGGGGGCAAATTGACGACGGCGTCGCGGACCCGCCTCGAGAGGCGGTGGGTGTCCACGGCCGCGTCGGGCGCCGGGAGACTCTCGTCGGCCACCGTCGACGCCGCCTCGAGCGAGGTGATGTGCACGGTCGCGACGCCCGATAGGATCTCCTCCACCGCGGCCAGCGCGGCCGCCTGGTCGGCGGGAGTCTCGGACCCCTGCGCGCGCCCGGCCCCCTCGCGGTCGGCGGCGCTGCGCAGGTACTCGTTGGCCCGTTCCTCGGCGCGATAGCGGGCGTGGTCGGCGCGCGAATACCAGCCCATGGTCCGCAACCCGTCGTACATGGCGCCGCGGATCCGGTAGTAGGCGAAGGTCGTGAACGCGACGCCGTGGCGGGCATCGAAGCGCTCGGCCGCCTCCACCAGCCCCTTCGATCCGTAGCCGACCAGATCGTCGAGCTCGATCGACGCGCCCACGGTCTTCTTCACCTTGCGCGCGATCGCCTGCACCAGCGAAAGGTGCTTTTCGACGAGCTGCTTGGTCTCCGCCGCCGCCATCCCTTGGGGACTAGACCAAGGGTTGCGCCGCGCCGTCAAGTCCGCATAGTCTTCGCGGGCCAATGCAAAGGTACGTCGAAGCTTCCGCGAAGCATGAAAACGCCGGGCGGACGCGCAAGCTGCTCCAGCGGGTGGTGCCCGATCCGATCCTGCACGCACGGTTCGTCAACATGCTCGCGCGGCTCGAATACATCGGCGTCCGCAAGATCTTGAAGAGCCGGCGTTCCGAACGCCTCGACCTCGACGGGCTCCAGCACATCCTCGACGAGGCGGTGCATGCCCTGCGCCTCAAGAAGGCGGCGGCGGCGCTGGGCGCTGCCAGCGGCACCGACGTGCGCACGTTCGCGGCCGGGGTCACGCTGGCGGGCGACGCCGCCGAAAACTACCTGCAGGCGCTAGATCACCGGGCCGAGGAGGCTCTCGCGGATCTGCCAGAATCCGAACGCGCCGAGGCCAACTACCTTCTGACCAGCGCGGCCGTCGAGGTGCGTGCGCAGGTCTTTTATCCCATGTACGACCAGACGCTGCGGGCGCACGGCGCGGGGTTTTCGGTGGCGGCCATCACCAAGGACGAGGATCGCCATCTGGAAGAGATGACGGTCGGCCTGGGGGCGGCGCTGGGCGATTGGCGGCCGCGCCTCGAGCCGGTGCTGGCTGCCGAAGAGGCCCTGTTTTCGCGGTTCCTCGGAGCGCTGGAAAAGGCGACCGAGATTCCGAATGGCTGAGTGGAGGACGCTCCCCGCGGCAGATGTCCGCGCCATCCTCGAGTCGTTCGGCATTGCCGGCTACCGTGCGCACCGGCCGATCCCGGTCGGGACCATCAATACGAATCTCGGGGTCGAGACCGACCAGGGACTGTTTTTTCTGCGCGTGAACGAGGGTAAGTCGCTCGACGACGTGGTCCGCGAGGCGGCGATCGTCGCGCACGTGGCGGCGCGGGCGGTTCCGACGCCGGCGCCTCTGCAGTCGACCGCCGGTCAGCCGTTCGTCCTGTGGCGCGACCAGATCGTGTCGCTATTTCCGTGGGTTCCGGGGCGCACGCTGGCCCGGGCGGACCTCGCGCCGGAACAAGCGGCCGCGGTCGGCGCCGCGCTGGCCAAGCTGCACCTCGCGGGGAGCGACCTTTCCGACCGTCGTCCCGGCCGATACGAGCCCGCCGAGATCGCGCGGCGCCTCGAGCAAATCGCCGGATTGGGCCCCCCCGAGCTGGCAAATGCGGTGGCGATTCTGGCGCCCGAGCTGGCCCGGCTGGCCCTCGAACGCGCGCCGGAGCTGCCGACGGGCCTCATCCACGGCGATCTCTTCATCGACAACGTCCTTTTCACCGACGACGGCCAGCTCGCGGCGTTGATCGACTTCGAGCAGGCGTCCTGGGGCCGACTCGCCTACGACCTGGCGGTCACCGCGCTCGCCTTCGGATTCGGCCGCGACGATTTCCGCCCCGAGGTCTTCCGTGCGCTCGTCGCCGCCTACGCCGCGGTTCGTCCGCCGACCGCCGAAGAGCGCGCCGCCTTCGGCGCCGAGCTGCGCTTCGCCGCCTGCCGCTTCGCCATCACCCGCATCACCGACGTCCACCTCAAACAGGGCACCGGCGCCGCCCCCGGCAAGCGCTACCAGCGCTACCTGGACCGCCTGGCCTGCATCCAGGAGCACCTCGCCGCCGCCGACGGCCTCCTGGCCCTCTAGGCTATTTTCGAACCATGTTGATGTACTTGCGGAGCGTGTCCTTGCGCTCTTCGTCGAGGTCGACGTAGCGGATGCCCATGTCCATCGGCGGCTCGCGGTTGGCCCACACGACCTCGCCTGTCACCGCGATCGACGCATCGAGATCGGGAAAGTTCAGCACCAGGTCGACCATCGTGCCGACCTCCTCGACGCCCGAGGTCTGGATGCAGACGCCGCCCAGCGAGATGTTCTGGATGCGGTGGAAGAGCAGGACCTCATTCCCCGTGTAGTCGACATAGGCGTTGACCTCGAACCGGGGGAATTCTCGTGCCTGCTCAGGGGAGTCGCCCATGGTTTTTCACTATCCCAGATCCTCCGGGGGGTCAAAGGTCCTGGTGTCCCGCTTGCCAAACTGGCACGACGCTGCCGACCGGTGCGACGAACCGGCAGGATGGCCCCCGGGCCGCCCGATGAATCCGGCGGGACTTGCTGGAATGGTTCGTGCATTCCCGCTGGGGTTTGATGATCGACCTCGATCCCCGCCGTTTGAAGATCGTCGCGCCGAGCGTCCTGGTACTCCTGGTCGCCGGCTCCGCGGGCGGCTGTGCGCACCGGGAGTACTTCCCGGGCACGACCATCGTTCGCAGCGACGAGAATCGGAAGATCATCGAGACGGTCGAGAAATACCGGCAGCGGCTGCTGACGCGGAACACGGTCGGGCTCCTGGCGCTGGCGTCGCAGAAGTACTTCGAGGACTCGGGGACGCCGCGCTCCGACGACGACTACGGGTACGACGGGCTCAAGAAGGTGCTCGAGGTGCGGCTCCAGCGGGTCAAGTCGCTGCGGTACGAGATCGAGTACCGCAACATCCGGGTGACCGGCGACCAGGCGGAGGTCGAGGTCTTCCTCGACGGATCCTTCGAGCTGGGGGCCGCCGAGGCGGGTGATCGTTATCGGCGCGTGAACGACTACCACCGTTTCCTGCTCGAAAAAGAGAGCGACGAGTGGAAGTTCGTCGCCGGGATGTGAGCCCGCCCGGCGCTAGGCGCAGTAGCGCTCGATAGCTTCGAACAGCTGGTTGAGATCGAGCGGCTTCATCACCAGCTCGGCGGCGTCGACCAGCACCGGACGCTTGCCGGTCGCGGTGATGACCACCAGCGGAATGTCGGCGATCTCGGGGTGCTGCTTCTGCTCCTTGCGGAACTGCCAGCCGTCCATGACCGGCATCATGAGATCGAGCAGGATCACGCAGGGGCGGGGCGAGGCGGCCTTGAGGTGGTCGAGCGCCTCTTGGCCGTTTCCGACGCAGGTCACCTCGTAGCCTTCGTCTTCCAGGACCTCGCGCAGCGAGTCCCGGATGTCGGCGTCATCGTCGACGACCAGAACTCCCCCGCAGGGGCCCGCGTGCGGCATGTCACAATGGTTGGGTCGCGGGCTGGCCTTGTCAAACGGTTTGGATGCACCCACGATGTCTGCGCGCATGCGGATCCTCTGTTTGGCACCGGCGGTCGCCATCGGCCTCGCCGTCGGGCCGAGCGCGCAGGCGGAGGTTCGTCCCAGCGGGCCGCTCGACACCGCGGCGCTCATCGCCACCCGCTACCGCGTCGAGCCGAACGTCGTCTATCTCTCAGTGGGTGGTTGGAGCGGCAAGCTCGACCTCTACGTCCCGAGGCGTCCGGATGGTCCCATGCCGATCGCGATTCTTTTTCACGGCGGCGGTTGGGTCACCGGCACCAAGGACGAAATCGCCCTCGACGTGCTGCCCTATCTGGTGATGGGTTTCGCGGTGGCCAACGTCGACTACCGACTGGCGCGGGTTGCGACGGCGCCGGCGGCCGTGCAGGACAGCCGCTGCGCGCTGCGCTGGGTGGTCCGTCACGCCGCGCAGTACGGCCTCGACACCGATCACCTGGTCTTGGTCGGGAGCTCTGCGGGCGCACACCTGGCCCTCATGGCGGCGCTGGCGCCCGCGGGCGCGGGGTTCGATGGGCTCTGCCCCGGGGACGAGCCGCTGCGCGTGGCGGCCGTGATCAACTTCTTCGGCGTCGTCGACGTCGCGGAGCTGCTGGGGCCGGCGAATCCGCGCGATTTTGCGGTCGGGTGGATGGGCGGCGGTCCCGAGCGGGCCGCCCTGGCGCGGCGGGTCTCCCCGATCACCTACGTCGGAAAGAGCTCGCCGCCGATCTTCACCGCCCATGGCGATGCCGATCCGGTAGTCCCCTTCACGCAGGCCAAGCGGCTCCACGAGGCGCTGACCCGAGCGGGCGTGGCCAACCGGCTGTTTCCCCTCCGTGGCGGCGGCCACGGGGAATTCGACGGCGCCGAGGTGCTGAACGTGAACCGTGCGGTGCGCGACTTTCTGGTCAAGCGCGGGATCGTCAAAGCGGGCGGGTCCGAGCTGCTGCACTAGCCGCAAATGGGGCCGATGGCTGATGGGGTGCGCCGCGGGTCGCGGGGGTGCGCCGCGCCGCGCGTCGCGTCTGTGATAAGCTCGCCCGTCGGTGGACGCCGAGCCTCTCTCACCGCCCGACCCGCGTATCGGCAACGTGCTGCAGGGGCGATACGTGATCCAGTCCCGGCTCGCCTCGGGCGCCATGGGCGTGGTCTACAAGGGCGAGCGCCTCCAGCTGGGGCGGCCCGTGGCGGTCAAGTTCCTTCACCCGTGGATCGCGGCGCAGAAGGCGTTTTTGGGCCGGTTCGAAAACGAGGCGAAGGCGATGAGTCGCCTCGCCCATCCGAACTGCGTTTCGGTGATCGACTTCGGCGTCGAGGGCGCCCCCTACCTGGTGATGGATTTCGCGACGGGCCACACGCTGCGCGAGGTGATGCAGCAGGGGCCGCTGCCGGCCGGGCGCGTGTTGCGGATCGCCCAGCAGCTCCTGGCGGGGCTGGCGCACGCGCACGCGCAGGGCATCGTGCACCGCGATCTCAAGCCGGAGAACCTGATCTTGAGCGGCGAGACGACGCTCGACGAGCACCTGCGCATCCTCGACTTCGGCCTGGCCAAGCTGCGCGATGGGCCGGCCATGACCGCTGGCCTGGCGGTGGGGACGCCCAGCTACATGTCGCCGGAGCAGTCGGGTGGCACGGGCGCGATCGACGCCCGGACCGACCTTTACACGGTGGGCGTCGTGCTGTTCGAGATCCTGGCGGGTCGAAAACCATTCCAGTCGGCGAACGTCGGGGAGGTGATCCTCATGCACCGGGAGGCGCCGCCGCCGCGCTTGCGCGAGGTTGCGCCGGCCGCCGGGTACTCCGCGGCGCTGGAGGGTGTGCTCGAAAAGGCGCTCTCCAAGTTGCCCGAGGATCGTTTTCAGACCGCCGCCGAATTTGCGGCGGCGCTCGAGGCCACGCCCGAAGCGCGGGGCGTCGTCGCTCCCGTCGCGAGCCCCCCCGCCCCGGTCCCGGCCAGGACCACCATCGATACCGTCTCTGCGGTTCGTCGTCGAATGGGAGACCCGTCGGCGGGCGTGGCGGCGGCACCGCCCGCGCCGCCGATCCGCCAATGGCGCATCGGCTGGTTCGTCGGTGGTTTCTTGCTGGTCGCCCTGCTGGCGCTCTCTTTTGGGCGTGGGTTGCGCCGGCGGACCGGCCCGACGTCGGGTGCGATTCCCGCGCCGCCGGTCGCGACGTCGCCCCTGCCGTCGTCCGCCCCCACGCCGTCACGGTCGGCGCGTTCCGCAGCCGTGCCCGCGCCCGTCGCGCCCGCGGTCATCGCGCCCGCGCCCGAGGATCCGCGCGTCGAGGAGGCCCGCCAGCTGGTGGCCGCCGGTCAGGCCGGAAAAGCGATCGAGGTTCTCGATCGCTTGCGCGCCGAGAAGCCCACCGACGCCGACGCCCCGTACCTGCTGGCCACGATCTATTTCGACACGCGCCGCTGGTCCGAGGGATTGGCGGCGGCGCAAGCGGCCGTGCGGGAGAACCCCGCGCTCAGGACCGACGGCGATCTCATCCGGGGCGTCATCCGATCGCTCGCGAGCGATCGCGGCTATCCGCGTTCGGAGGCCTTTCTGCGGACGCTCGGTGCGCCGGCGCAGCCATTCATCAAGGAGGCCGCCCACCGAGATCCCAATCCGCTGGTTCGTCAGCGCGCCGCCGACATACTGGGTGGTGGGGGCAGCGGTTGGGGCGGCGGATCGAGGACGCGGAGCTCGTCGAGCCTGTTCAAACGGTAGCTCGCGTTATTATAACCCCATAAAGAAGTAACTTTCATTGCCTTATTGGTGGCTGATATCCTGCCACGGTGGACGAGCCTGAATGGCCGGCGCGGAGGGTTCAGTGGCGACGGTGAGAACGTCGGATCCGCTGGTCTCGCGCCTGGAAGAACAGGTACGCGAGCTGCGCGGCGCGCTGGAGGATGCGGCGGAAGCGATCTGCCGCATCGATCTCGACGGCCGGGTGCTTTCGGTCAATCGCGCCTTTGTCCGGCTGGGCGGTGGCGGGGCGTCCGATGCCGTGGGGCGGAGCTGGGAGGATCTGGTGGCCCCGCTCGATCGGCCGGTGATCGAGGCCGATCTGCGCGCCGGCAGCGGGAAGGTCGAGCGGGAGGTGCGCGGGCTGCGCGAGGACGGAACGATCTTCGAGATGCAGCTGACCATCGTCCCGGTCTTCGACGCGCACCCGAGTCGGCCCGTCGCCAAGGGACACTACTTCTTCATCCGAGATCTGACCGAACGGAAGCGGATGGAGAACCAGCTCATTTTCGCCGGCCGGATGGCCGCGGTGGGGACGCTGGCGGCGGGGGTGGCCCACGAGATCAATAATCCGCTCGCGTACATCGTCGCCAACATCGATTTCGCCCGCCACCAGATCACCACCGTGGCGTCGCGCCTGTCGCGAAGCGACGCGGGGGGCGGCCCGGGGCACGTGCTGGATGAAACCGGCGAGGCGCTGACCGAGGCGCGGCAGGGGGCGGAGCGGGTCCGCAACATCGTCCGCGACCTTCGGGTCTTCGCCCGCGGCGACGAGGATCAGAGCGGACCGGTCGGTGTGCGGCGGGTCCTCGATTCGTCAATCAACATCGCCTGGAACGAGATCCGGCACCGGGCGCGCCTCGTGAAGGACTACGGCGACACACCGATGGTCGAGGGAAACGAGTCGCGGCTCGGTCAGGTGTTCCTCAACCTGCTGCTCAACGCGGCGCACGCCATCCCCGAGGGGGAGACCGAACGCAACGAGATCCGGGTGAGCACCCGGACCGACGCGCGGGGCTACGCGGTCATCGAGGTGCGCGACAGCGGGATGGGAATTCCGATCGAGATCCGGGAGCGGATCTTCGACCCCTTCTTCACGACCAAGTCGGCGGGGGAGGGGACCGGGCTCGGCCTGTGGATCTGCAGCGGCATCCTGAGCGCGCTCGGCGGCGAGGTCCGGGTCGACAGCGAGATCGGTCGCGGGAGCACCTTCCGGGTGACGCTTCCCCCGGCGGCCATGGAGGCCGCCAGCGGGTTCGAGGCGCCGACCACCGAGGGGGAGGCGGCGGGCGGCCGCCTGCTCATCATCGACGACGAGCAGATGATCCTGGGGGCGCTGCGCCGGTCGCTGAGCGGCGAGTACAACGTCACCTGCGCCAGCGACGGTAGGCGCGCGCTAGAGCGTCTGCGCGCGGGTGACCGCTACGACCTCATCCTGTGCGATCTCATGATGCCGGAGATGACCGGCATGGATGTCTTCGCCGAGATCGAGAAACTCGCGCCCGATCAGGCGGAGCGCATGGTGTTCGTCACCGGTGGCGCGTTCACCACCCGGGCGCGCGAGTTCCTGGAGCGGGTGCCGAACGCCCGCGTCGAAAAACCGATCGACTTCCAGAACCTCCGCGTCCTGCTGCGCAATCTGCGCCGCTGAGGCAGGCGCCGCCTCCCGCGGCGGAGGCCTCCGGCGCCGCTCAAGCGAACTACTGGCAGACCAGCATGGTCGGATCACATGAGGTCGTCGCCGGACAGGTGAGCGTACCGGCCGTCGTGTCGCAGCCCCCCGCGCCGTCGCAGGAGAGCGTGAGAAGCTGCGTCCCGTCGGCAGAGCAGGCGGCCCCGCAGACCGTCGAAGCGCCGTAGTTCTGGCAGCCGCCGGTGCCGTTGCACAGGCCGCTATTGCCACAATTCGCGGCAGGCGATTGAGGCTGGCAGGTCCCGGTCGGGTCGGCGCCGCCGGGCAGGACGTTGGCGCACGTTCCCTCGGCGCCCGGGACCGCGCAGCTGGTGCAGGAGAGCGGGCAGACCGAAGTGGTGCAGCAGACGCCGTCGGTGCAGAACAGGCCCGACTGACACTGGTCGGTGCTGCCGGGCGTGCAGGTGATGCCCATCGAGTTGCGCGGCTTGCAGGTGCCGCCGAGTCCGGTGCAGTAGGCGGTGGCGACACAGTCGCCGTCCGTGTTGCAGTGGTTGGGGCATCCGGGCGACGCGGTCGTGCAGAGATAGGGGAAGCAGTCGGTGCTGGCCGCCGAGGGGCAGGTGCCGCCGCCCGAGCAGCTGACCGCGTGGATGAACAGCGAGCCGGAGCAGGAGGACGACCCGCAGCTCACGCTGCTCGACGCCTGTTCGCAGCGGTTGGCGCCGTCGCACAGGCCGTCGTTGCCGCAGGTTCCGTTGGCGGTGCATTGACCGGTCGGCGCCGGAGACCCCGAGGGTATCGACGCGCAGATTCCCGTGCTGTTGACGTTGCAAGCCTGACAGGCGCCGCAGCCGTTGGTCGAGCAGCAAACGCCGTCGATACAGTTGCCGCTGGTGCATTCGTGCCCGGTCCCGCAGGTGGCCCCCAGGCCGTTCTTCGGCGTACAGGTTCCGCTCGTCGTCGAGGTGCAGTAGTCGCCGCCGATGCAGTCCGTGTCGTCGTTGCAGGTGGTGTTGCAGGCGGTGCTGGAAGCGCAGACGTAGTCGCCGCAATTGCCGGCCGCCGGCGTCACGCAGGTGCCCACGCTCCCGCCGGAGCAGTGCGACGCGGCCGTGAAGGTCGCTCCGCTGCAGGTGGCGCCGGGGGCGCAGGCCACGGTCGCGGCGGCCTGGGTGCAGGCGCCGGAGCCGTTGCAGGTTCCGGTGTTGCCGCAGGTCGTGGTGACCGGGCAGCGGGCATGCGGATCGGCGAGGCCGCCGGTCACGTTGGCGCAGATTCCGCTGCCGCTGGCGCAAGCCTGGCAGGTCCCGCAGGCGGCGGTGGAACAGCAAACCCCGTCGACGCAATTGCCGCTGTTACATTCGTGGCCGGTCCCGCAGAGGGTTCCGTTGGTCTTGACCGGGAGGCAACTTCCGCCCGCTGCGGTGCAATAGTTCCCACTCGCGCAGCTGCTGTCGACACCCGTGCAGGTGGTGGTGCAGGCGGTGGCGCCACAGATGTAAGGCGCGCAGCCCGTGGTCGGCTGGGTCACGCAGCTGCCATTGCTGGCCGTGCCAGAGCAATGCGACACCAGGGTCGCCGTCGAACCGGTGCAGGAGGGTGTTCCGCAGCTCACGCTGCTGGCGGTCTGGGTGCAGGCGCCCGAGCCGTTGCAGGTTCCGGTGTTCCCGCAGGTCGTGGTGACCGGGCAGCGGGCGTGCGGATCGTTGAGACCGCCGGTCACGTTGGCGCAAGTCCCGCTGCCGTTGATGTTGCAAGCCTGGCAGGTCCCGCAGGCGTTGGTCGAGCAGCAGACCCCGTCGACGCAGTTGCCGCTGCCGCACTCGTGGTTGGTGCCGCAGGCGATCCCGAGACCTTTGTCGGCCACGCAGGTCCCGTTCGAGGTGGCCGTGCAGTAGTCGGCGCCGATGCAGTCCGTGTCCGCCGCGCAGGTGGTCTTGCAGGCGGTGGTAGAAGCGCAGACATAGTCCCCGCAGGTGCCCGCGGCCGGGGTGCTGCAGCTGCCGGTTCCCGAGCAGAATGGCTGGGCCGTGAAGGTCGCGCCCGAGCAGGTGGGTCCGTTGCAGGGGACCGACGTGCTCGCCTGCTGGCAGGCGCCGCCGCCGTTGCAAGCCCCGGTGTTGCCGCAGGTCGTGCTGACCGGGCATTGTCCGGTCGGCGCGGCCGTCCCGGTCGGGATCGGCGAGCAGCTCCCGAGGCCGTTGACGTTGCACGCCTGGCAGGTGCCGCATGGCCCGCTGCCGCAGCAGACGCCGTCGGTGCACAGGCCGCTGATGCATTGGTTCGCGGCGGCGCAGACCTGGCCGTTCGGCTTGAGGGCGCAGCTCTTGCTGGATCCCGAGCCCTGGCAGGTGAGCGGCGAGACGCAATCCGTGTCGGCCGTGCAGGTGGTCTTGCAGACCTTGTTGGTGGTGTCGCAGTTGAAGCCGCCGGAACAGGTCGACGAGGTGGGCGCGGCGCAGCTGCCGCTGCCGCTGCAGTGCGAGATGGGCGTGAAGGTCGTGCCGCTGCACGACTGGCTCCCGCAGGAGATGCCCGTGCCGGCGAGCTGGCAGGCGCCGGCGCCGTTGCAGGCCCCCGTGTTGCCGCAGGGCGGGTTCGGCGCGCAGAGACCGTGCGGTTCGGGGGCGTTGGCGGTGACATTGGCGCAGGTGCCCGGGCTCCCCGCGGTATTGCAGGCCTGGCAGGTGTTGCAGGAGCTGGAGCTGCAGCAGACCCCGTCGACGCAGCTGTCGCCGGTCAGGCAGTCGCCGTTCGCTGTGCAGGCCTGTCCCAGCCGTTTCTTGTTCCCGCAGACGTTGATCTTGGGGTCACAGATCTCGCCCGAAACGCAATCGCCGTCCACCGAGCAGGCGGCCTTGCAGGCGGTCGATCCGTTGCAGAGGTAGGGGGTGCAGCTGCTGGTCGTCGCCGCCTGGCAGGCGCCCTTGCCGTCGCAGGTCCGTCCAGAGGTCAGCGTCGAGCTTGCCGCGGGGCAGACCGGCGCCGCGCAGGAGGTGCCGCCCGCGTAGAGGCGGCAAGCGCCGTTTCCGTCGCAGAAGCCGTCCGTGCCGCAGCTCGCGTTGCCGGCGTCGTGGCAGGTCGACTGCGGATCCGGCTGGCCGGCGGCGACGTTGGTGCACGCCCCGAGAGAATTGGAGAGGCCGCAGGACTGACAGGCCCCCTGACAGGCGGTGGCGCAGCAGGTCTGCTGGGAGCAGAAGCCCGAGGAGCACTCTGGCGCGCCGGCGCAGGTCTGTCCGTTGCTCTTGAGGCCGCAGGAGCCTTTGCTGTTGCAGACCGCGGGCGAAGCGCAGTCGGCGTCGGAGACGCAGGAGTTCTTGCAGACGTTGAGGCCGCACTGGTACGGGAAGCACGGTCCAGCGCCCGGCGTGACGCATTTCCCGGCGCCGTCGCAGGTCGAGGCCGCCGTGAACACCGTGGTTCCGCTGGGGCAGCTCGAGCCGATGCAGGTGGTCCCCTGCAAGTACTTCTGACAGCTCCCCGCGCCATCGCACTTGCCGTCGGTGCCGCAGGAGGCCGTGCCCTGGTCGCTACAGAGCCCCGCCGGATCGACCGCGTTCACCGGGACGCTGGTGCAGGTGCCGAGCGCGTTCGACAGGGCGCAGGACTGACAGGCTCCGCCGCAGGCGCTGTTGCAGCAGAAGCCCTGGGCGCAGAAGCCGCTGCCGCATTGGGCGGCCGCCGAGCAGGAAGCGCCGTTGGTCTTGAGGCCGCAGGAGTTCATGGCGCAGCTGTTGGGCGCCTTGCACTGGTCGTTGGTGGCGCAGGCGTTGAAGCACTGCGTGCTGTTGCAAACGTAGGGGGCACAGGCGCGCGAATCGGGCGCCACGCACTGGCCGTTCATGTTGCAGGTCGAGGCGGGCGTGTACAGGCCGCTCAGACAGGTCTCGGTGGCGCAGACGGTACCTTGGGGGTAGCTGTCGCAGCTGCCCGTACCGTCACACAGCCCGTTGGTGCCGCAAGACGCTGTCCCCTTGTCGGTGCAGACCTTGCGCGGGTCGGGGTTTCCGGCCGCGACAGTGAGGCAGTGGCCCGGGGAGGTCGCGAGGTTGCAGCTCCGGCAGGCGCCCGTGCACGCGCTTTCACAACAAACGCCGTCGACACACTGGCTGGAGGCGCACTCGCTGCCGCCGGCGCAGGCGAACCCGATCGGCTTCGGGCCGCAGGTGTTGTTGACGCAAGCGGTTCCGGTGTCGCAGTCGGATTGGGTCTGGCACGAATTGGTGCAAGCGCCGTCGACGCAGCGGAACGGGTGACAGTCTTGGGCGCCCGGGGGCCGGCAGGTCCCGAGCCCATCGCAGGTCCCGGCCGTGTTCAGTCGATTGCCGGTACACGACGGCGCCAGGCACTGCACGTCCTTGACGTAGTTGGCGCAGCCACCCACGCCGTCGCAGGTCCCATTGTGCCCGCAGCTGGGCGCGCCCTTGTCGGTGCAGATCGCGCGGGGATCTGGCTTGCCCGAATCGACCGGCCAGCAGGTGCCCAATCGACCGGGAAGATTGCAGGCGACGCAGGCCCCTTGGCAGGCGACGTTGCAGCAAACCTTGTCCGCGCAGAATCCCAGGATGCAATCGTCGCTGGTGTCACAGTGCCCGCCGATTCCCGACTTGCCGCAGCTTTCGGAGGCGAAGTCGCAGGCCTGTCCCGCCGTGCACTGCGCGTTGCTGCTGCATTTCTCGAAGCAATCGCCGGTCGTCGTGTCGCAGGTATAGGGAAGGCAGAGCAGGGTGACGACCGGTTTGCATTGGCCGGTCCCGTCGCAGGCGTAGGCGCCCACCACCGCGTCGCCATTGCAGGTACCGCCCATACAGGTGGTTCCGAGGTAATGGCGGCAGCCACCGGAGCCGTCGCAAAGACCGTCGAGCCCACAGGTAGAGCTGGCCTCGGCCGGGCAGTCGGACGGTTTGCGTGGGTTGCCGCCGGCCGGCAGCTTGACGCAGGTTCCGGGCGAATCCGCCGAAGCGCAGGTCTGGCAGCCGGCAGTGCAGGCGGTGGCGCAGCAGACGCCATCGGCACAGAAACCGCTGGCGCACTGGGCGTTGCATCCGCACGCGGCGCCCAGGATCCCCGGCGTGCCGCTGGCCGTACATGCGTCCACCGTTCCGCCGCCGTCGCCGCCGCCCACGTCGGTCTTGGGCTTGCTGTCGGTGGCTGCGTCCGGGCCGCCGTCGGCCTTGGGCGGCGTCGCGTTGTGGTGGCTGCAGGAGGCCAGAACCCCCATCGCAACCAACGCGGCGGTGAGTACCGCAACGCGCCGAGACCCGCCGTCAATCAAATTCAAGGATTTCATAGTCATAAGACGTACGCGCCCACCCTGGTCCCAGTCGCAAAGGTACCATGATGGGAACGCGCGACGCTATCGCCAAGCCCGCCCGTCCTCGACGATCGATCGCCCCCCCCTGCTGCCCCCTTGATTTTCCCGGCTGAGCTGGCGTAGACCGAACCATGCCACCAACCAGCCTCGGATCAGAGCCTGAACCTGAAAGTCCCACCGGCGCCGCTTCCACCCCCGTCGCGGCGCCCAAACCGGCAACATCGACCGACGCCCAGGAGCCTCTGGCGTCCCGCCTCCAGCGGATGGTCTTCGGGAAGCCCCGCGATCTGCGCGACAAGCGCATTTTTCACCAGATCTCTCTGATTCCATTTTTGGCCTGGGTCGGCCTCGGCGCCGACGGGCTCTCGTCCTCGGCTTACGGTCCGGAGGAGGCGTTCCGAAACCTCGGTTCGCACATCTACCTGGCGATTGGCCTCGCGGCGATGACGGCGCTGACGGTGTTCATCATCTCGGCGGCCTACCGGGGCATCATCGAGGAGTTCCCGCACGGCGGCGGCGGCTACGTGGTCGCCACCAAGCTGCTCGGGAAGAGCGCCGGTGTGGCGTCGGGTTGCGCGCTACTGGTCGACTACGTCCTCACGATCACGGTCTCCGTGGCGGCCGCCGGCGACGCCCTCTTCAGCTTCATGCCGCTCGGGTGGGCGGCGATGAAGCTGCCGGTCGAGATATTTTTCATCTTCGGTCTCACCACGCTCAACCTGCGCGGCGCACGCGAATCGGCGATCGCGCTGGCGCCGGTTTTTCTGCTCTTCGTGTTCACCCACCTGGCGCTCATCGTGGGCGGCATCCTGATGCGTGCGCCCGCGCTGCCGGCCACCGCGATCGAGGTTGGCACGGGCTTTCACAAGGGCCTCGGCACGCTCGGCATCGGCGGGATGATCCTGCTCTTCATTCACGCCTATTCGCTCGGTGGCGGCACCTACACAGGCATCGAGGCGGTGTCGAACGGCCTGCCGATCATGCGCGAGCCGCGCGTGCAGACGGCCAAGCGAACGATGGTCTACATGGCCACCTCGTTGGCGTTTACCGCGGCTGGTTTGCTGGTTTGCTACCTGCTGTGGCACGTGACGCCCGAGCAGGGCAAGACGATGAACGCGGTGCTTTCCGAACGGGTGACGGCCCACATGCCTCTCGGCCGAACGCTGGTAATCGTGACATTGTTCTCGGAGTCGATTCTGCTGGTCGTCGCGGCGCAGGCCGGTTTCATCGACGGGCCGCGCGTGCTCGCCAACATGGCGGTCGACTCTTGGGTTCCGCGGCGGTTCGCGGCGCTCTCCGATCGGCTGACCACCCACAACGGGATCGTCCTCATGGGCGCTACGTCGCTGGCGGCGTTGCTCTACACCCACGGCGACGTCGGGCAGCTGGTGGTCATGTACAGCATCAACGTCTTCCTGACCTTTTCGCTGTCGATGTTCGGGATGATGCGCCACACCTGGCAGGAGCGCCGCAAGGGCGCGCACTGGCACCGCAAGGCACTGCTGTTTTCCAGCGGCTTCGTGCTCTGCGCGACGATCCTGGTCATCACGGTGTTCGAGAAGTTCCGCGAGGGCGGCTGGATCACGCTGGGCGTCACCGGCCTCGTGATCGCGCTCTGCTTCGTGATTCGTGCCCACTATCGGGAGGTGCGGATGAAGCTGGCGCAGCTCTACCAGGACGTGCGCCACATCGGCGCCCACGCCGCGGCCCCGATCGACATCGTCGATCGGAACACCCCGACGGCGGCGGTGCTGGTCCCGAGCTTCGGCGGCATCGGCATCCACACGGTGCTCAACATCTTTCGCGCCTTTCCGAACCACTTCAAGAACCTGGTGTTCATCTCGGTGGGCGTGATCGACTCGGGCGGATTCAAGGGGGCCGACGCCGTCGACGCGCTCGAGGAATCGACGCGCGAGATGTTGAAGAAATATCTCATGGTGGCCGCCGAGCTGGGCGTGCCGGCCGCGGTCCGCTTCGGGATCGGGACCGACGCGGTCGAAGAGGCGGAGCGGCTCTGCCTGGGCGTCATGAAGGAGTTCCCGGTGGTCACATTCTTCGGCGGCAAGGTGGTGTTCGAACGTGAGCGCTGGTACCAGCGCCTGCTCCACAACGAGACCGCCCTGGCGATCCAGAAGCGCCTCTACTGGGCCGGCGCGACCATGGTGGTGCTGCCCGCGCGCGTGACGTAGCGCGCCGGCGCCGTTCCGGCCAGAATCCAAACACTTGGATTGTCGCGGCGCGGGGTCCGGCAGGCCGCTGCCTCGGGGCGCCGGGACGTGATAGTGTGAGAGCTTTCGTGGAGGATTTCGTGAACCACCTGGCTTATTCGCGACCTGGGCGCGCGGGCGTTCCTGTCTGGATCTCCGGTCTGGCAGCTCTCACGCTGCTCGGCGGCGTCGCCTGCACGGCCGGCGTCAAGGCGACCGGCGCCGGGTCGGGGGGTAACGGCGGTTCTGGCGCCACCGGGAGCGGGGGGAAGGCCGGCACGGGCGCGGCGGGGCAGGGGCAAGGCAACACCAGCGGCGATGTCGGCCTCACCGGGACGGGGGGCGGCACCCCCAACCCGGACGCGGCGTCTTGCCAGCAGAAGGAGGTCATGTTCACGGCCACCAATCCGACCGTGTTTATCCTGGTCGATCGTTCGGGAAGTGAGTTCACCTCTGCGACCGCTGGCACCTTCTTCGATCTGCGAACGGCCGTCGAGCAGGTGATCTCGTCGACCGTGGGCGGCTCTTCTCTCGACAGCCAAGTGCGGTTCGGGGTGGGATCCTTCGTGGGCGATCACGCCAGCGGATCCTGCCTGCTGAACTATCAATCGGTCCCGATCGCGCTGAACAACGCCGCCACCATCAAGACGGCGTACGACGGGTGGGGACCGCTCCAGCCGTATGGCTCGAAGGCCGACACGCCCGCCGTGGAGGCGATTCCGATGGTCAAGGCCGCCCTGCAGGCCGACACCGGCACGGGGCAGAAGTACATGATGATCGTGAGCGACAGCGAGACCGACTTCTGCGACGACGGCAACGCGCTCTGTCCGGCCGACGCCGTGACCCACATGATCCAGGACATGTACAACGCCACCCCCAGCATCGGGACCTTGGTCATCGGCCTGCCGACCGCGATCAGCAACATCGCGACGGCGGTCTTGCAGAACTTCGCGAACGCCGGCGTCGGCCAGCCGGTCGCGGTTCCGACGGGTTCCGGCGCCGCGACCGCGACCGACGTCTATTACCAGTGCACCGGGATGACCAATGGCGGCGCCGATTCCTGGTCGAGTCTCTTCACGGCCGCCGGCCGGACCGGAATGACCTCGCTGGCCACCTATTCGGCGACTGCGGGGACGGCGACGGTCTACACGCCCGCGGCCGGGGGCGCCCAGGCGCTGGCCGACCAGATCTCGATGGCGCTGGCCGGCGTCCGGAGCTGTACGTTCGACCTGCCCGGCTTCACGATTGACACGAGAGATCCGAGCCAGCTCAACGGGGCCGACATCTATATCGTCACCAGCTCCGGGAGCCACGTGCCGCTCTCGTACGACCCTACCGACACCAATGGGTGGGACATGACCACGCCGACCGAGCTCCAACTCTACGGACCGGCGTGCGATCAGCTTCGCGCGCCGAGCACGACGGACATCAAGTTCAACTTCCCCTGCAAGATCGTCATCTGCATCGACAACTGCATCTAGGCTGGCCGTCGGGTCCGGTGCCGGTCAGTTGAAGATGCCGACCGCCAGGTTGACGGCGGTCGCCAGGATCGCGGTGTTGTAGAGGAACGACAGCAGGCTGTGGCCGAGAACGGCTTGGCGGATCTGGCGGCTCGAGATGCCGACGTCCGAGACCTGGAAGCACATGCCGATGGTGAACGAGAAGTAGGCGAACTCCACGTAAGCGGGGCGGGCGTCGCCCGGGAAGACCAGCCCGCCTTCCCCCTCGTCGTCGTCCCGATAGTAGAGATGGGCGTAGCGAAGGGCGTAGGCGATGTGCGTGAGCAGCCAGGCGCTCACCACCGCCAGCGCGCAGAGCAGCACGAACCAATCGCGCATTTCCGGTGGGCAACTGCGCGCCTGTCTCATGACGACGGCCGTCGCCAGCAGGGAGATTCCGCTGGTGAGGATGATGAGGACGCCCACCGCGCGCCGGCCCGGATCGTCCTCGGCGGCGTGCAGGCGGGTCTCTTCGATGCCGGTGCTCGAGATGAGCCGCCAGGCCAGCGTTCCCAGCACCGTCGCCGCCAGGTCCCAGCCGGCGACCGCGCGCAGTGCCGAGCCGAATCGCGCCGGGATCAGGATCGCCGTCGCGAGGCCGAGCGCCAGCGAGAGCAGCAGTCGCCCGAGCGCCCGGTGCGGGTCGTGGCCGCCGAACGCCCGTGAGTGTTTGGCCATTTATCCGAAACTTCCCGAAACTTCGCGAAGCTTCCGAAGCTTCGCGCCTCAGTGACAGAGTTGCTGCTTGGAGACGCTGGTCGCGGCGCCGGCGCCGCCCATCGCGACTGTACAGCTCCCGCAGGTGTAGTAGCTGGCGGATGAACCGCAGTTCACGGTCGTGATGAAGCCCGAATGGTCATCGCACCCGCAACAGGTCGGCAGGGGTTGGATGGTGAGCGATTCCGTCCCAGTGGGAATGGCGACCGCGGATTGGATGGTGAAGATCTCGAGCTCCGAGGTGCAGGCCAGCGACTCCTCGGCGTTCGCCGCCGAGCAGGTCGTGGAGCTGGCCGTGGTGCAGCCCACCGAAGGCGTGGGGCAGAACCTGCAGCTCGCGCCCGGATACTCCGCCACCGATTTCTCGATGGTGTTGTCGCAGTTGTAGTCGTAGGTTCCGGTTCCCTTGCTGACCGCGCCAAAGTAGGCGGTCTGCCCGGGATGGACGTTGGCGTCCTTGTCGTCGCAGTCGGTGTTGTCGGCCACGAAGCCGGCGGGAGGCGCGCCCGCACAACCCGCGACGGCGGTTCCCGCGCTGACCATGCCGGACTTGTTGCCGTACCCGTCGACGTCGGAGTCCTGATAGAAGATTTGGCAGGCGACACCGGCGGCACACGCGGTGCCGGGGCATTGACACTTGCCCGCCGAGCCGGAGTTGTTGCAGGTGTTCGGCGCATCGCAGGCCGTATTGCAGCAGACCCCGCTGCCACCCCCGGAGCCGATCGCGCAGTGTCCGCTGTTGCATTCGGCATCGGTCAGACAGCTGATGCCGTCGAACTTTTGCGGCGCGCACTGGCTGGTCGCTCCGTTGCAATAGGACGTCGCCTGACAATCGAGGTTGGCGTTGCAGTTCGTGTGGCAGGCCGCCGTCGAGTCTTCGCAGGCGTAGGCCACGCACGCCGTGAGAGACACCGAGCAGCTTCCCTTGCCGTCGCACTCGAGCGCCGCGACGTCCTTCCGGCTATTGCAGAAGGACTTGCCACAGGACACGCCCGCATCGGCGAAGGCGGCACACGAACGCGCCCCGCTGCAGCTGCCGCCACAGGCGTTGGGCGTCTCGATGATGCCCCCTTCGGGGGCGTTGATGGTCACGCCGCCATCGCCCGCTCCCGCGTCGGCGCTCCCGGCTGTTCCACCATCGGGTCGCCCGGCGACGCTTCCGCCGCATTCCGATTCCGGATCGCTCCCCTTGTCGTAGGGCACGCAGAGGCCGGTGCTCTTCGCGAGCGCGCACGAGACGCAGGTGTCGTTGCACAGCTCGTTGCAGCAGACGCCGTCGGTGCAAAAGCCGCTCCCGCACTCCGTGGCGGTGGTGCACTTCGCGCCGTCGCCCTTCTTGGTGCCGGTGCTGGCGGTCAGCGTGATGGTCGCGGAAACGGCACCCGCCTCCAGCGTCACCTGCGGGCTGTCGCCCGATCCGAGGAGGTCACCGGACGCATCGAGCGCGTCGAAGTGGAATTTCAACATGCCCGTCTGATCGGTCGGGATGAACCGGAACCGGAGCTCTCCGCTCGTGATGGCGCCGGAGATGCTGAACTGCTTGACGTCCGTCTCGCTGCCCGTCACCTGCAACGAACCGACGCTGGCTTTCGTCAGCTGATCGGCGCTCAGCGCCTTGGCGACGACGGTGAGGTTGACGCCGAAGGCCGTCGAGGGTGACGAGGTGCTCTTGCAGCCCAGCGCCAGCCCGAGCACCAGCAACAGCGCCAAAGGCCACCTCGAGGACTCTGAATGGCGGATCGACTTCACCTGGATCTGAGATCTCACCAGTGCACCAACGAAGCGCGTTGGTCGGGAATGTTGTTCCACGACGCGGAGCTCCCGGACGAGAGGGCCACGATGGCGATCACGCCGATCGCGACGACGCCCCCCGCCGCGGCCCAGAACCACCAGCGGGTATAAACCGGTTTGTCCTCCGCTGCCGGCGGCGGTACGGCCGACGCGACCAGCACCGGTTCAGACGGCGCGGGCGCCGTTGCCGCCAATGTGGGCGCGGGCGCGGGCGGGACCGCGGCTGCCGCTGGGGGCGGTGCTGCGGCGGGTGGGTTGGCCGTCTGCGCGGCGGTTCGCGGCGCGGTCTCCGCAGGCACGGCGGCCGGCGGGCTCGTCCCGCTCTGCGTGAGCTTGTCGATGCGCTCCTTCGAGTCGGTCGCGTACTGGGAGGTGGGGTAGAGCTTGATGACGTTGTTGTAGATGAGCAGCGCCTTCTGATTGTCGCCCGCCAGCCGGTGCGCCTGCGCGGCGTTGAACAGGATGGCGGGATCCTGTTTCAGCTTGAAGGCCTCCTCGTATTCGGTCGCCGCCTCGCGATATTCGCCCACCGCGAAATGGGCGGTCGCCTTCTGATAGTGGGTCTTGGCCTCGCTGGCGTCGTCGGCGCTGGCCGGCCGCGCGGCCGTCAACATCAGAGCGACCAAGACCCCCGCCACGGCCGTGGGCGATCGGCTAACTGAGCGTGCTGGCAACGACCGGCTCCAAGGTGAAGATGGCGAGCAGTTTATCGGAAAACCACCGACGCCGGAAGACCGCCCTCAGGCCAGCAGACAGCAGCGGTCACGCTGCCGGGAGCCTCGGAGGACTAATGCGCGCGCTTCTTCAGAATTCCCCAACGGCCGTGCGTGTTGGCGGCGATGGGGGCGGCGTCGGCGGCGGGGGCGCTCTTCTTCTCGGCGACCTCCCACTTGGTCGACTCGCCCTTGCGCGGCTCGCGCATCGCCACCGCCGCGTGGGCAGGGTGGGGGGCCTTGGTCTCCTCGGTGAAGGGATCCTTCCAGGCACCGCGCCGCGCGGGGGGCTCTGCGGGCTTGGCGGCCGGGGCCGCCCGTCGCGTCGTGGTGGTCTTGGGCGAGTCCTTGAAGGGATCGCCCCAGTCGTCGTCGTTCGACCGGTCGTTGGCCCGCACGCCACGGCGTGCCGGCTCGGCCTTCGCGACCGGTGGGGGGGGCGGGGCTGCGGCCCGACGGCGCGTGGGCGCCGGCGTCGCGTCATCGTCCTCGTCGATCGGCCGGGTCTCCCGGGCGGCGACCGTCTTCTTCGGCCCGTCGGCGAAAGGATCATTCCAGCTGGCGGGGCGCGCGGGCGTCTGCTGCCGTCGGGCCGCAGGTGCCAGCGTCGGTGCGGGCGCGGGCGTGCGGGTCGCGAAGGCCGCGGACCGGGTTCCCGAGGTGGCGCGGGTCGGGGCGGCCTCGGGTCGGCCGGTGGGGGCCGCGCCCTGCACGACGTGGATGATCCCGTCGTTTCGCTTGGGCTGGGGCCGCGCCACGACCGCCGCCGGCTCGGGCGTCGATTGAATCTCGGGCTTCGCCCACTCGGGGGTCTCGTGCTTGACCTTGGTCTCGGGCATCGGCGGCGCCTTGTCGGCCGAGTCGAGCAGCGAGTCCACGTCGTCGGCGCGCTTGCCCTTGCCCTTCGCCGCCGGCTTGGCGGGCTTCTCGGTCGCCAGCAGATCGTTGAGCGCCTTGTCGTCGGTGGCCGAGGTCTTTCGTTTCTTGGACGACGGCTCGTCCTTCAGCAGCTTGTCGATGAACTTGTCGTCGCCGTGCTTGACCGGCGGCGGCGGCGCGGCGGCGGCGGTCGTCTCGAGCTTGGGCGAGATCTCGCTGGTTTTGCCCTTGCTGCCCTTGCCAGAATCCTCGTCGGGCAGCGTCGGCAGAGCCACCTCGCCACCGCGCTTGGACGTCTGCGCCTTGGCCGGCGCCGGAGGCTCCTTGGCGGCGGCGGCCGCCGCTTTCTCCTTGTCGCGCTCGGCCTTTTCAGAGGCGGCCTTGTTGATCGCCTGGGCCCGCGCGATCTTGTCCAGCTCCCCGCGCTTGTCGTCGGGACCCATGACCGAGTCCTCCCACTGAAGCTGCTTGCTGATCACCTTGTCGTCGCTGAGCCCGTCGCCAGATTTTTTCTTTCCGGACTTATCGCCTTTGGCCTTCGGATCGGCGCGCGCGGGAGACCAAGCTCCCAGCAAACCGATACCAGCGAGGGCGGCGCAAACAACAAACCTGGACCGCATCGATGCGACCTCCACGTGGGGGTGAATCAGCCTTCTATTATCGGGCAGTCGCGTGGTTTGACAAGCGCCTTTTCACCGACGCCGCCCGACGGCACCCTACGATGTGGGTCTGTGTAGTCAGCGAACGACGATACCGGACGCCACAATCTTGACCTTTTCGCCCTCGATATCGACTTCGATGTCCATCTCGCCTTCGGCGCGCACCCGGGCGAGCCCGAGGCGGGACAGCGAGCCGGCCTTGGCGTTGCGGCGCATCAGCGTGAAATAGTGAGCCATGGCGTCGGTTTCGGCATTCATTTCCGCGTAGCAGGTCCCGAGATGATCGATGTGCTCCCGGGTAGAATTGTTGGTCACCACTACCCGCACGATGGCGTCTTCTCCCCGCGGAGATACGTCCACCTCCAGGCGGGCCTTGCCGTCCGAAGCGTACTTGGCCGCGTTCTCCAGCAGCTCGTGGGCCGTCATGGCGACCCGAAACACAGCGTCTTCGTCCTCCAGCGCCGGGGCCAACTTGGCTTCGACCAGGCGCCGGGTGGGCGAAACGATCGCTGGGGAAACGGTGAGCGGGAGATCCAAATGCAGCGGCGTCACGGTCGGATACCTCTCACTTCTATCATCAACGGGGGCTCCTTGGCGAGCTGGCAGGGCGCATCGTCTGACATCCCGCTGGAGGTCTGCTTAAGATTCTGCGCCCGATCGGTCGATGTAGGAGGCCCGCAAGACTGAAAAATGTCATCTGGTTCTCAAGTAGGCGGCCCTCCACCCGCCGATCATGGTCAGGCCACCCTCGCCCGCGGCGCGACGATTGGCCGCTACGTCGTGCTCGGATTGGTGGGTCGGGGCGGCATGGGAGAGGTCTACGCCGCGTACGATCCCGAGCTGGATAGAAAAGTCGCGGTCAAGCTCCTGCGGGTCAAACCCGGCAACGGCGTCTCGCTGACCGAGGGGCGTCAGCGCACCTTGCGCGAAGCCCAGGCCATCGCACGCCTGTCTCACCCGAACGTGGTCGTCGTCTACGACGTGGGGACCTTCCGCGACCAGGTGTTCATCGCGATGGAGTTCGTCGAGGGGAACACCGTCACCTATTGGCTGCAGTCGCAGCCCCGCACCTGGCAGGAGGTCCTGAAGGTCTTTCGTGCCGCGGGCAGCGGCCTGATGGCGGCGCACGACAAGGGGCTGGTGCACCGCGATTTCAAGCCCGACAACGTCATGGTCGGGCGCGACGGTGAGGTCCGGGTCATGGACTTCGGGCTGGCGCGCCAGGTGACCGAGAAACCCACCTCGCCGGAGCGGGTGACGCCCACCGTGAGAATCCCGGTGGTGGTCGGAGATCGCGGTCCAGCGCCGGTGCCGGCGGCCGAGACCGATCCGATGACGACCGTCCTGCTCAACCCGGCCCCGGCCGCCACGGCCACGCCGTCCGGCCCGGTCGACATGCAGGGGGCCTCGGTGGCCTTCGAAGTCCAGCTCACCCGCACCGGCGCCATGATGGGGACCCCGGCCTACATGGCGCCCGAGCAGTTTCTCGGAACGTCGACCGACGCGCGGACGGATCAGTTCAGCTTCTGTGTGGCCCTCTACGAGGCGCTCTATGGCGAGCGTCCGTTCTCGGGCAACACGATGTTCGCGCTCACGACGGCCGTCGTCCAGGGGCACGTCAAGGAGGCGCCGGCGAGCTCGAAGGTGCCGCTGTGGGTCCGCAAGGTCCTGCTGCACGGGCTGCGTCCGCAGGCGGCCGAGCGCTATCCAACGATGCACGATCTGATCGAGGCGCTGGGAAAGAACCCGCGCGTCGCTCGCAATCGAGCCCTGATGGTCGTCGCGGCCGTGCTGGTGCCGGTGGCGCTCGGTCTGGGGGTACGCCAGAGCCTGGCGAATCACCGCTCGATCTGCGGCGCGGGGCCGGCGCGCCTGGGGGGGATCTGGGACCTGCCGACCGCCGGCGAGGCCGAGTCGCCGCGACAGGCCCAGATCCACGCGGCCTTCATGCACACCGGCAAGAGCTACGCGGGCGACGTGTACGCCACGGTCAGCCGCATCTTGACCGGCTACGCGCAGAGCTGGGCCAGCATGTACCGCGAGGCCTGTGAAGCGACCCAGGTGCGTGGCGAGCAGTCCTCGGAGGTGCTCGATCTGCGGATGTCCTGTCTGCAAGAACGGCTGGGAGGCCTGCGCGCCCTCACCGCCGTGTTCAGCGAGGCCAACGGCGACGTCGTCGAGAACGCCGTCGGCGCGGCCAACAACCTGCGAACGCTCGATCGCTGCGCGGACGTGCCGCTCCTGCGCTCGGTGGTGCGCCCGCCGGAGGACCCAGCTACGCGTGCGCGGGTGGGCGATCTGCGGCATCAGCTGGCCGGCCTCAAGGCGCTCTTCGATGCCGGTCGTTACCGCGAAGGGCTCAAGAGCGCGCCGGGGCTGGTGGCGGAGGCGCGCGCGCTCGGCTATCAGCCGCTGGTCGCGGAAAGTCTGGCCTTGATGGGGACGATGTACCAAAGGGCGAGCGATGGGCACGCGGCGGAGCAGGCGCTGGTCGAGTCGTACTTCGCGGCGGACGCCTCCCGCCACGACGAAGTTCGCGCCGAGGATGCGCTGTTCCTGGTGTGGGTGGTCGGGTACCAACAGGGGCGCTACGTCGAGGCGCAGCGGTGGGCCAAGACCGCCGACGCCGTCCTGCAGCGGCTCGGCGGACACGAGCTTCTGCACGCCTGGTTACTCAATAACTTGGGCGGTGTCTTCGAGATCCAGGGGGAGCGGGAAGCGGCGCTACGCGCGCAGCAGGAGGGGTTGGCGATCAAGGAACAGGCGCTCGGACACGACCATCCGGACGTGGGGATATCCGAGGGGAACCTGGCGGTGGTGCTCACCGCGCTGGGGCGGAACCAGGAAGCGCTGGCGCACGTCGATCGATCGATCGAGATTCTCGAAAATGGCCTGGGCCCCGGTCACCCGGAGCTGGCCACCCAGCTCATGAACCGTGGCGAGATCCTGAACGCGCTCGGTCGCTATCACGATGGACGCGCGTCGTTCGAGCGGGCGCGCATCATCTGGGAGCGCGAGCTCGGCCTCGACAACCGCAACCTCGGCTATGCGCTGACCGGTATCGGCGTCAGCTACCTCTCCGAGGGCGATCCCTCGAGCGCGATCGTCCCCCTCGAGCGCGCCTTCAAGATCCGCGAGGCCCAGGAGACCGATCCGTCGCGCCGCGCGGAAACGCGCTTCGCCCTGGCGCGCGCGCTCTGGGAGGCCGGGCGCGATCGCGGGCGGGCGCGCGTCCTCGCCGAGGAGGCGCGGGAGGGCTACGCCAAGGCCGTCGTCAAGGCCAAGCTCGCCGAGGTCGACACCTGGCTTCACGGCCACAGCGCCAGCTGAGCCTAGTCGGCGTTTTCGTTTGAAGGCGGCGGCGCTTTGGGGGCGGGGGCATGCTCGGCCGCGGGCGGGTGCTCGCCGGTGGGCGCGCGCTCGGTCGCGGGCGCCTGGGGCGCGGCGGCCGGGGCGTGCTCGGTCGTGGGCGGATGCTCCGTCGCCGGCCGGGGGGCTCCTGCGCTCGGGCGGTGAACGGTGACGCGGACGTAGTCGTCTTTGATCTCGACCAGCGGGTCACCCAGATCGGACACGCCGATCTTGAGCGTGGTGCCATCTTTCGGGTCGGCGTCTTTTTCGGCCTGATTGATCCAGAGCAGACCAAAGCCCTCGCGACTGACCCGATAGAGCCGCATCGTGATCAGCGACGCGGCATTGGGCAGGGTGACGATGACGCCGTGCGGCCGGTTGGTCACCCGGAAGCCGGCCCCCGCGATCGATCCCTTGAGCGGAATCAGGATCGAGGACTTGCCGCCGTCGGAGCTGACGTCGGGGCGATTTCGACGCCAGGCTTCGCGCGCCAGATCCCTGTCGGCCGGCCGCTCTTCGCGATCGCCGGTCGGTTTTCGATCGGCGGTCGCGGGCGTCGCGGCCTCGCCCGCATCCTCGGCGCTCGGGCGCGGGACATCGGGGCGGGCGGCAACGGTCCCGCGGTCCGCCTGGTCGGGGTGGGCATCCCGATTGGCGGCGTCGGCGTCGGTGGTCGTGGCCCGCCCGGCGTCGGTGGGGAGCGACACCGCTGCATCCGCGATGGTCGGCGGCGGCGCTGGGGGTGAGACCGGCGCGGGGGCCGCGGGCGGCGCCTGGGGGGCTTCCACCTGGTGTCGCGGGAAGAGGCGCTGTCCGATCCCGAACACGGCGGCCGCGGTGAGGGCCGCCACGACGAGGCCGCCCGGTCGCCCGATCCCGGCTTCGGCGGCGCGTGGCGGGCGCGCGGCGGGGCGATTCGGCGGCGGAGGGGACGGTGGGCTCATGTCTTCTTGGTGGGTGGGACGGTCCGCGAGAGTACCCCATCGGTGAATCTCTTCATCCAGGCGCCGACGGGTCCGATGATCCTATCGCGAAGCGCGGCATCCATCTGCATTCGTTCGAGGGTCTGTGCGGTCGCCTGCGTCGCGCCGTCGATCGGATGCGCCGCCAGGAAGGCACGCACCTCGTCGAGGTGCCGGCGCTCGGGCAGCGCGGCCATCCCCTCGACCAGCCGGCGCAAGATCATCGGGGAGTCGGCCTTGGCCCGGGTCTCCGTCCAGCGGTCGCGAATCAGCGCGAACGCCGCGTCGCGGGTGGCCCGGTTGCCGAGCAGCACGCCGACGTACGATGAGAAGTCCTGCATCGGGACGTCGTCGGCCAGCGCCAGCTCCACGGCGCGGGAGGTCAGCGCGCGCGTTTCGACCCGCGCCAGGGCGTGCAGATAGCGGCGTTTGGTGGCCGGATCCGCCTCGCTGCGTGCGCGGGTCCGCAGCTCCTCGAACGTCTTCTCGTCGGCGCCGCGGGCGGCGGCGCTCACGACGATGTCGAGCAGATTGGGATCGAGCTGCGAGGTGCCGGCGCTCGAGGGCAGGCGCCGCTCGGCCTCCCGGACGGCCTCCGGCGCGCGCGCCAGCAGGACCAGGGCGCGCAGCAGGACCGACCGGCGCAGCCGCTTCTCGTCGTCCTCGACGCCGTCCGAGGCGGGAGCCCAGCCGAGGGCCGCCGCCCGCGCGCCGAAGAGATCGGTGACGAACGCGCCGAAGCGATCGCGATCGGCGTCCGCCAGGAACCGATGCTCGATGACCGAGAGCCGCCCCACCAGCTCGTCGAGCACCACGTGATCGATCTCCTCGCGCAGGCTGGCGACCAGGTCCAGAAACTGTTCGATCGGCGCCTCGCCGGCCCGCACCAGGGCCCAGGCGTCGGAGATGAGGACCACCCGCTCGGCCGGGCGCAGCTCGCCCACCGCGGGCAAGAGCCGCGCGAGCGCGTCGGCGTCGTAGGCGGTGCGGTAGAAACCGCGCGCCTCGGCGTTGCCGATACACCAGACCACCTCGCCTTCGGCCGCGATGGGCACGCGGGCCATCTCGTCGGCCAGGAGAACGGTCTGCTCCTTGATGCCGGTCGCGTCGCGAAAGCGCAACACGATCGGCACCAGCCAGTGCGCGGCCGGCGCGCGCGCGGCCGCGCCGCGTTCGGCGAAGAAGCGGCGCTGGCGCAGCTCCACGACGGGCGGCGCGTCGGGCGCGCCGCGCTCGCCGGCGGTGCCGCCCCCCAGCGACAGGCCGATGACCGGGTAACCCGTCTGCCGGATCCAGCCGTTGGCCATCTCGACGATCGGCTGTCCCGAAGCCCTCGTGATACCGGATGCTACCGCAGACCAGAGATTCGCCGGTCTTGCTCTCGTCGCCGGTCACCCGTGGGTTCGCTTCTATGCTGGTACGCCCGTGATGGCTGCGGATGGATTCGCCGTCGGCGCCGTTGCCGTCATGGACACGCATCCTCGCGGCACGCTTTCGGAATCGGATATGTGCAGTCTGCGTGATTTCAGCGCGCTCGTCAGCCGGGAATTGAATCGCAGATCATCTGCCGGTGACGCGTCAATGTCTTATGCTCAATGGCTTTCGACCGTGCATCCCGAAGATCGCGATCGCGCGAAGGTATACTTCGAGAGTTTTCTGCGGGGAGTGGGGCAGGCCGTGACCGAGTTTCGCATCATCCGGCCGGACGGTAGTGTCCACTGGATCGTCAGCAAGGC
>CALAOV010000142.1 GCA_937889515.1 uncultured Myxococcales bacterium
GCCGTCGCGGCCGCACTGGCGGCCGATCCGTCGCGGGCCATTCTCAAGACGATCACCCAGCCGGTGGTCACCGGATCGGCGGCCACCGGGGCGTTCATCCAGCTCCCGGGCGTGGCGCCGCGCGGCGAGCCCGGCGCACCGCGGGTCGAGATCAAGGATCGCGACGAGGAGCTCAAGCGCCTCGGTCGCGGCGGCCTCCTCAACCGCGCGC
Source organism: uncultured Myxococcales bacterium (assembly GCA_937889515.1). Lineage (GTDB taxonomy): Bacteria > Myxococcota_A > Polyangia > Fen-1088 > Fen-1088 > JADGRB01. The sequence continues at coordinate 212 of CALAOV010000142.1, forward strand.
CGGCCGGTCGGGATCGCTTCGGGCGACCCGCCTTCGGCCCGGGCGGTCAGCGCCCCGGCAGCTTCCCCAAGAAGCGGGTGGCCGCCGCCGGCAAGAAGCTCAAGCAGACGCAGATCACCACCCCCGCCGAGCACAAGCGGGTCATCCGCATGGGCGACAATATCGCCGTGGCGGACCTGGCCCAGAAGATGGCGGTCAAGGGCAAGGAGATCATCAAGAAGCTCTGGGCGCTCGGCATGATGGGCGTCAACATCAACCAGGACGTCGACCTCGACACCGCGACGCTGGTGGCGAACGAGTTCGGGTTCCAGATCGAATCCACCGCGTTCCGCGAGGACGAGGTCCTGACCGAGACCGAGGCGCCCGACAGCCCCGACGACATGGTGCTGCGGGCCCCCGTGGTCACCATCATGGGACACGTCGACCACGGCAAGACGTCGCTGCTGGACGCCATCCGCAAGGCGGACGTAGCCAGCGGGGAAGCGGGGGGCATCACCCAGCACATCGGCGCCTATAAGGTGCACGCGGACCGGGGTGACGTGGTCTTCCTGGACACGCCGGGCCACGAGGCGTTCACCGCCATGCGCGCGCGCGGCGCCCAGATGACCGATATCGTGGTCCTGGTGGTCGCCGCCGACGACGGGCCGATGCCGCAGACCATCGAGGCGATCAACCACGCCAAAGAAGCCGGCGTTCCGATCGTCGTCGCGATCAACAAGATCGACAAGCCCGGGGCCAACCCGGAGGTCATTCGCAACAAGCTCTCCGAGCACGAGCTGGTCTCCGAGGAATGGGGCGGCACCACGATCTTCGTGAACGTGTCGGCCAAGACCAAGGAGGGCGTCGACAAGCTGCTGGAGATGCTGGCGCTGCAGGCCGAGCTGCTCGAGCTCAAGGCCAATCCCAACAAGCCGGCCAAGGGGCACGTCGTCGAGGCGCGGCTCGATCGCGCGCGCGGACCGATCTCGACGATCCTGGTCGAGGACGGCACCTTGAAGCTGGGCGACCTGGTGGTCGCCGGCGAGTACTCCGGAAAGATCCGGGCCATGCTGGGCGACAAGGGGCAGGCGGTCACCGAGGCCGGCCCCTCCACGCCGGTCGAGGTGCTCGGTCTCGACGGCGTCCCCGACGCCGGCGAAATGTTCAACGTCGTCACCGACGAGAAAGCGGTCAAGTCGCTGGTCGAGCACCGGCACGACGCGCGCCGCAAGAAGGAGCTGGCGGGCAGCAGCCGGGTCTCGCTGGAGAACATCCTCGACAAGATCAAGTCGGGCGAGGTCAAAGAGGTGAAGATCATCCTCAAGGCCGACGTGCAGGGCTCGGTCGAGGCCATCGCCAACGCGCTCACCCGCCTCAGCACCCAGTCGGTCGGCGTGAACGTCATCTCGACCGGCGTGGGCGGCATCACCGAATCCGACGTCAGCCTGGCCAAGGCGTCCGCGGCGATCGTGGTCGGGTTCAACGTGCGCCCGGCCGGCAAGGCCCAACAACTGGCCGAGCAGGAAGACGTCGACATCAAGCTCTACCAGGTCATCTACGACGCCATCGACGACGTCAAGAAGGCCATGGTCGGGATGCTGGCGCCGATCTCGCGCGAGAAGATGATGGGGAAGGCCGAGGTGCGCCAGGTCTTCAGCATCCCCAAGGCGGGTACCATCGGTGGCTGCTGGATCTCGGAGGGGAAGATCACCCGCAAGGCGCAGCTTCGGCTGGTGCGCGATTCGGTGGTCATCTACACCGGCAAGGTCGGATCGCTCCGCCGGTTCAAGGACGATGTCTCCGAGGTCGCGCAAGGGTACGAGTGCGGCCTCTCCATCGAAGGCTACGGCGACCTCAAAGAGGGCGACGTGATCGAGGCGTTCGAGATCGAGACGATCGCGGCCACGCTCGACAGCCCCAAGTCGTCCTGATCTCGGCGTGACGCGCAGGTGACGGTCGCAATTGCGCGGGTCACGCTCTTTGTCGGCGGTTCCCATTCGCTCAAGGACAAGCGCATGGTCCTGCGCCGCATCAAGGACCTGGTGCGCGGCAAGTTCAACGCGGCGATCGCCGAGGTGGACGACCACGACCTGTGGCAGCGGGGGACGGTCGGCGTGACGCTGGTGGGGAACGATCGGCGCTTCGCCGAGTCTGCGCTGGACGAAGTTCTGCGGTTCATCCGCGACCACGCCGAGGTCGTCAAGGAGGAGCGCGAGCTGCAGAGCTTCGGTGCCGAAGACCTCCAGGGGTCCGACTTCGTACACTGGGAGCCCTGAGGTGTCCGTGCGGGTGGAACGGGTCTCCGCCGAGGTGCGCGGCGTGCTCGGCGAGGTGCTCTCGCGCGACGAGATCAAAGATCCCAGGGTGCGAGGCGCCGGCCTCATCACGGTGACCTACGTCCGGATCTCGGGCGATCTGCAGCACGCGACGGCGTTCTTCACGGTCCATGGCCTCGACGCCGCGGCGCTGGAGAAGGTCCGACAGGGGCTCAACCACGCGAGCGGTTACTTTCGCCAGGCCATCTCGAGGCGCCTCCGGATGAAGGTGGCACCGGCGGTCAAGTTCGAGGTCGACCAGGTCTTCGAGACCGCGGCGCGCGTCGAACAGATCCTCCACGACATCGCCCCACCGCCGCCGCCGAAACCCGTCGAGCCATCCGACGAGACCGACGTCGGCGCGCAAAAGGATGACGGTGACGGCGACGGTGGGGGCGAGGGTGAGGGCGAGTGACTCTGGCCGACGTCGTCCTGGTCATCGACAAGCCGACCGGGCTGACGTCGTTCGACGTGGTGCGCGCCCTACGCCGCGCGACCGGCATTCGCCGGGTTGGACATGGCGGGACGCTCGACCCGCTCGCCTCCGGCGTCCTGCCCATCTGCCTCGGTGAGGCCACCAAGCTGGCGCAGTTTCTGCTGGCCGCCGACAAGGAGGACGAGGTCACCGTCTGCCTCG
>CALAOV010000143.1 GCA_937889515.1 uncultured Myxococcales bacterium
AGATTGGTCAGTGACTGGAGTTCAGACGTGTGCTCTTCCGATCTGCATCCACCAGGTCAAGCCTTGGTTCACGGGGAGGCTCGAGTTCGCCCCGCGGATCGCCTTCGCCGGCGACGCTGAGTTCCCGCTGCTGGGCGGCAGCGTGGGTTATTTCCGCGATCGAAAGGCGGCCGCGTTCTTGTTCAAGCACCGCCTGCACTCGATCACGCTGCTGATCTTTCCGGCCGAGAATCTGCCCTGGCCGGCCCAGGCTGGGACGCACCTCGGTCGGTTGTCGGTCTCCGAGGAGACCTCGCGTGGGTTCACCGTGCTGCTCTGGCGCGATCAAGGCCTCGGGTACGCCCTGGTCTCCGACGTCAACGTCCACGATCTCGAGCGGCTCGCGGTCGAGATCAACGGAGACTGACAGGGCGGCAGGTGGCAAACAGGGAACGATCGGCGCGTCCCTCCCGTTGAATACGGCAGGAGGTGACGAATGCCGTACCAGGGAAGCCGTCGCGATTTATTGAAGCTCATGGGGGTGGGTGGGGTCGTGTTTGCGTCCGGTCTGGCGGGCGCCGCCAAGAAGAAAGCCAAGAAGTCCGATGTTCACGACGACTTCTTCTTCCTACAGCTCTCCGATACCCACTGGGGCTACGCGGGCGTCTCCAATCCGGAGGCCGACGTGACCTTGAAGAAGGCGGTCGAGGCGGTCAACGGCGTGGCCGCAGAGCCCGACTTCATCGTCTTCACCGGCGACCTGACGCACACGACGAACGACGGCGCCGTCCGGCGCAAGCGGATGACCGAGTTCCGCGACATCGTCGGGGGCCTCAAGGTCAAGACCCTGCGTCTCATGCCGGGGGAGCACGACGCCGCGCCCGACGCCGGGGTCGCCTACCAGGAGAATTTCGGCCCGACCCACTACGCGTTCGATCACAAGGGCGTGCACTTCGTCGCGCTCGACAACGTCTCAGACCCGGCGGGAGCGGTCGGCGCGGCGCAGATCGACTGGCTGTCCGCCGATCTCAAGAGGGTCGGGCGCGACGCCCGCATCGTCGTCCTCACCCACCGCCCGCTCTTCGACCTCTACCCCCAATGGGAATGGGCCACCCAGGATGGCGCCAAGGTGATCGATCTGCTGCTCCCCTACCAGCGGGTGACCGTGTTCTACGGCCACATCCACCAGGAGCACCACCACCAGACCGAGCACATCCGGCACCACGCCGCGCGATCGCTGATCTTCCCGCTACCCCCAGCGGGATCGGTGCCCAAGAAGGTGCCCTTGCCCTGGGACGCGGCGACGCCCTTCAAGGGCCTGGGTTTCCGTCAGATCGCGGTCGAAGGCGGGGGCGGCGACCCGCGCCTCACCGAGCTCCCGATCGTCAAGCCGACCTGACCGGGGTCCGATCAGCGGGTGAGGATCGAAGAGAAGACGACGAACATGACGGTCAGGGCCAGCCCGGCGGTGATGGCGCAGGCGAGCTCCACCATCTTTCGGAACCGCGCCCGGTTCCAGGCGATCATGTCGGACGACTCTGTGAGCTGATTGTTCACGGCACCCGTATCATTCGTCGGGTTCGATCGAGATCTTGAGTCGGGCCCTCAGGCGGCCGCGGAGGCCGGCAATTCCACGGAAAACAGGCTGCCCTGGCCGGGCTCGCTGGTCAGGCTGAGGCGGCCCCCGTGGGCGAGGGTGATCTCCTTGGCGATGTAGAGGCCCAGGCCGGCGCCGCCCGAGCCGCTGCCCGGCATGCGGAAGAACTTGTCGAACACGGCGGTCTGGTATTGCTTGGGGATGCCGGGGCCGTCGTCCTGGACCTCGACGAAGACGGTGGTGTCGGCGCGCCGGCCGCGTACGACGATGGCGCCGCCGGCGGGCGTGTAGCGGATCGCGTTTCCGATCAGGTTCGCCAGCACCAGCTGCATGCGCTCGGTGTCGACGTCGACCTCGCCCAGACCGGGCGGGATATCGGATTTGAGGCCGAGGTTCTTGTCGCGGGCCGCGCTGGCGAACGGGGCGATCGCCTCGCGGATCAGCGATTCGACGCTGACCCGCCGGCGGTGCAGCTCCATCCGCCCGGCCTGGATGCGCGACAGATCCAGCAGATCGTCGACGATCTGCTGCAGGCGCTCGGTGTCTTGCCGCGCGGCCTGCATGAGATCGAGCTGCTTGTCGTTGAGCGGGCCGACACTCTCCTCGGCGCACAGATGCACCGCCATGCGGAGCGACGTGAGCGGCGTGCGGAACTCGTGCGCGACGGTGGCCACCAGGTTGTTCTTGAGCTCGTCGAAGCGCAGCACGCGGGTCACGTCCTGCAGGATGACCGTCACGCCGACCAGGCCCCCCTGTTCGGTGGTGACCCGCGCCGCGCGCGGCAGCAGGAAGACGTCGTTCCCATCGCTGCCGGCCGGCGAAACGCGGACCGCCTCGTCGAAGCCGCCCGGGGCGTAGCCGGCCTCGTCGGCCAGGGCCTTGACCCGCACCTTTTCGACGACCGCGCGGATCTGGGGCTCGGCGCGGACCATCGGCGCGCCGGTCGATTCCTCGACGGTGACGTGCAGGACCCGCTCCGCGGCGCGGTTGGCGCTGAGGAGACTGCCCTCGAGGTCGAAGATCAGGATCGGGTCGGGGAGGCTGTCGATGGCGGCCTGGGCCTGCTGCTGGGCCTGCAGGAGCTCCCCCAGCGAGCTGTGGCGGTACTGAGCCAGGCGATCGGCCATCAAGTTGAAATCGCGCGCCAGCGTACCGATCTCGTCCTGCCGGCTGACCTTGGCGCGCACCTCCATGTCCCCTTCGCCCAGGCGGCGCGCCGTCTGGCCCAGGACCGAGAGCGGGCTCAGGATCCGCCGGGTGAGCACGGTCGACGCGCCCAGACCGATCAGCGAGGCCAGCAGCGCGGTCGCCAGCATGACGGCGTTGAAGCGCTTGGCCGAGCGGCGCGCCTGATCCCGCTTGCGCACCATGGCGTCCTGATTGAGGTCCAAGATGCGATCGGCCGCGTTCTTGGTGGCGACGAAAAGCGGGTTCATGGTCTCGAAGTAGCTGGCCTCGAGGGCGGCATGATTCCCGCCGCCGACGAACCGGTCGAAGGCGGCGCGGTAGGCGTTCCAGGATTGGCGCAGCACGATGGTCGCCTCCGGCTCGCCGCGCTCGGTGATGTTGTTCTGCTGCACGGTCAGCTCGGCCTCGAAGCGCGGAAAGTTCTGCTCGGCCTGCGCCATCCCGCGACCGCGCTCTCCGGCGACGATGAACATGGCCGCGCTGTCGATCCGCTCCAGCGATTCCTTCATGCGCTCGGCGGCCAGCACGCTGCGGTAGTTGTCCTGGAGGATGGAGGCGACGTTGCGCCCCAGCGCGGCGCTGGTGATCCCCGACAGGACGGCGATCAGAATCAGCGCCCCGGCCAGCGGCGTCTGCGCGAGCAGGATCTTGGCCCGCAGGGTCATCTGGGGGGCCCCGAGCTCGAGAGCGGCTCCTCGTCGAGCGACGCGATGAGGACGTCGAAACCGGCGGCCTCCCGGATCAACCGCATCACCAGCGAGCGCCCGAAGACCTGCCGCCACCAGGGGGCCTGCGAGCGACCGATGATGATCTGCCCGACGCCGTGGGAGCGCGCGAAGTCGAGCAGCGCCGGGACCGGATCCTGCGCCTTGAGGTGCACCACCTCCGCGCCGAGCTCGCGCGCGCTCTCGGCGTTCGCCAGCAGGTGCCGCTGCGCCTCGGCATCAATCAGGTTGGGCGCCTCGCGAGGCGTCTCGACGTAGACCACGAACCAGTCCGTGTTGAGCCGGCCCGCCAGGCGCGACCCGCGCCGCAGCAGCGCGCTGGCCCGGGTGGGGAACGAAGACATGCAGACCATCACCCGACCCGTGACGTCCCCGCCGCGCGCGGCCTCCCCCTGGCCCCGCGCGCCGTCCCCGTTTTCGCGGCGGTCCCCGCGATCGAGGCTCTCGGCCACCTCGCGGAGCGCCAGCTCGCGCAGCGTCGCCAGGTGGCGGTCCTTGAAGAAGTGTTCCAGCGCCCAGGGCACCTTGTCGGCGGCGTAGATCTTTCCGCTCTGGAGGCGCTCGATCAGATCTTCGACCGCCAGGTCCAGGTTCACCACCTGGTCGGCCCGCTTGAGGAAGCTGTCGGGCACCGTCTCGCGGATCGCCACCCCGGTCACCCGCTGGACCACGTCGTTCAGGCTCTCGAGGTGCTGGATGTTGAAGGCCCCGATCACGTTGATCCCGGCGTCGAGCAAGGCGAGCACGTCCTGGTACCGGCGCCGGTTGCGGCTCCCGGGGACGTTGGTGTGCGCGATCTCGTCGACGACCGTGATCTCCGGATGGCGTTCGACCAGGCCGTCCAGATCCATCTCCTCGATGGCCACGCCCCGGTACTGAAAGGTCTTGCGGGGCACCTCGGGGAGCCCGTCGAGGAGCTTCGCGGTCTCGGCGCGCCCGTGGGTCTCGACATAGCCGAGGACCACGTCGACGCCGCGGCGTTTGAGCGCGTGCGCCTCCTCGAGCATCCGGTAGGTCTTGCCGACGCCGGCGGCGAACCCGATGTAGAGCTTGAGCCGGCCGCGCTTGGCGCGCCGGAGCATCTCGAGGAAGTCTTCGGGACGGTTGTGCAGGGGTGCGGGATCGCCCAGCCGGGCCACGGCCCTACGTCCCCTCGTACTTCTTGCGCTTGCGCCAGAGCGTCGAAGCGTCGATGCCCAGCAGGGCGGCCGCGTCCTCGATCTTGGGCACCCGCTCCAGCACCGAGAGGATGTGCTCGCGCTCGACGTCGTCGACGGTGAAGTCGCCGCCCACTGTGGGCCGGCGACCGGCGGCGCGTGGGACCCGCGACGGAAGCGCCTCCGGTTCGACGACCGAGGTGGGCCAGAGAATCGCGATCCGCTCGATCGTGTTGCGCAGCTCCCGCACGTTGCCGGGCCAGTCGTGCTGCTCCAGCGCCTGGGCCGCCGCCGCCGAGATCTCGGGCGCCATCGGGCGGGTCGCCTTGGTGAAGGTGCTCAGGAAGGCGCGCGCCAGCGGCAGGATGTCCTCGCGACGCTCGCGCAGCGGCGGCATCCGGACCTCGACGACGTTGAGTCGATAGAAGAGATCCTCGCGGAAACGACCCGCCTTGACGTCGGCCTCGAGGTCGCGATTGGTCGCGGCGACGATGCGCACGTCGCCATGTCGCGTGCGGGTCTCGCCGACGCGCTCGAAGTCCTTCTCCTGCAGGAAGCGCAGCAGCTTGCTCTGCAAGGCCGGCGGGATCTCGCCGATCTCGTCCAGAAACAGCGTCCCCCCCTCCGCGACCTCGACGCGCCCGGCCTGATCGCGGATCGCGCCGGTGAAGGCGCCCTTGGCGTGGCCGAACAGCTCGCTGGCCAGCAGCTCCTCGGTCAGGGTGGGGCAATTGGTGATGACGAAGGGCCGGTCGGCGCGCGGGCTCTGGCGGTGGATGGCGCGCGCCAGGATGCTCTTGCCGGTGCCGTTCTCGCCGGTGATCAGTACCGGCGCGTCGGTGGCGGCGACCCGGGCCGCCGTCTCGAGCACGGCGCGCATAGACGCCGAACGGCTCGCGATCTCCACATCGGGCGCCTCCTCGGCCAGCCGCCGCTCCAGCTCCTCGACCTTGGCGGTGAGGTGCCGCTGGGTCTTGAACTTCTCGATGATGTGTCGAATCTGGGCCGGCGTGAAGGGTTTGGGCAGGTAGTCCCAGGCCCCGCGCCGCATCGCCTCGACCGCCGTCTCGATGGTGCCGTAGGCGGTGATGAGTACCAGCGCCAGGTTGGCTCCCTCGCCCAGCAGCTTGGGGAGCAGATCGAGGCCGCTCTCGGTGCCCAGCGCCAGGTCGACGAACGCGATGTCGTACGGTTGGCGGACGACCGCGCTCAGCGCCGCCTCGCTGGTGCCGACCGCCAGCACTTCGGCGCCGAGGCCCTCGAGGCAGACCGTCAGCGTCGAACGGATGTTCTTTTCGTCGTCGACGATCAAGACACGCAGGCCTGCTGCGATGGAAGACGGTTCGGGGAGCCCGGGCATTGGATGCGTCGGAATCCTACCTCGTTCCTGCGGCGGCGGTGGGACCCGCCGGATGGGGCTTGCCGAACTGCTGATCGAGCGTCAGGTTGACCTCCAGCACGTTGACCCGTGGCTCGCCCAGAAAACCCAGATCGCGCGCCTCGGTCCGGTTTTCGATCACGGCGCGGATGCGATCCTCCGCCACGCCCCGGGCCCTCGCGATGCGCGGCGCCTGCCAGAGCGCGGCTTCGGGCGACAGCTCGGGATCGAGCCCGCTGGCCGAGGCCGTCACCAGATCGTCCGGGATCGGCATCGGCGCGTCGGGGTTTTCCTTGCGCAGCCGCGCGACGTCGGCGATCGCGCGGTCGCGGAGCTTCTTGGAGGTCGGGCCGAGGTTCGACCCCGAGGACGCGGTGGGATCGTATCCATTCCCGGCCGCCGACGGCCGCCCCTGTAGATAGGGCGGCGTCGCGAAGACCTGGCCGATCAGCTCGGATCCGACCACCTGACCGGTGTCGCCGCGCGCAAGGCTGCCGTTCGCCCGTTCGCTGAACAGGAGCTCGGCGGCGCCGGTAGTCGCCAGCGGATACAGGAGCCCGGTCAGCAGAAGCGTGACGACCGTGGCGCGGAGAGCGATGAGGAGTTCTTTGCGCATGATGGGCCTCTTCAAACCAGGTGGAGAGCTTCGAGGGCGAGATCGACCAACTTGATGCCGACGAACGGCGCGACGACACCGCCCACCCCGTAGATGAGAAGGGATCGGCGGAGAATGGCCGCCGCGCCCAGCGGGCGATAGCGCACGCCCTTGAGGGCCAGCGGAATGAGCAGCACGATGATGAGCGCGTTGAACACGACGGCCGACAGGATGGCGCTGTAGGGCGAGGCCAAGTGCATCACGTTGAGGGGCGCGATCTCCGGGAAGACCGGCACGAACATGGCCGGCAAGATCGCGAAGTACTTGGCGACGTCGTTGGCGATCGAGAAGGTGGTCAGCGTCCCGCGGGTCATGAGCAGCTGCTTGCCGACCTCGACGATCTCGAGGAGCTTGGTCGGGTTCGAGTCGAGGTCGACCATGTTGCCGGCCTCCTTGGCGGCCTGTGTGCCGCTGTTCATCGCGACACCCACGTCGGCTTGCGCGAGCGCCGGCGCGTCGTTGGTGCCGTCGCCGGTCATCGCGACCAGCTTGCCCTTGGCCTGCTCGTCCTTGATGAGGCGCATCTTCGCCTCCGGCGTCGCCTCGGCCAGGAAGTCGTCGACGCCCGCCTCACGGGCGATCGCGGCCGCGGTGCGGGGGTTGTCGCCGGTGATCATGACCGTCCGGATCCCCATGGCGTGGAAGCGCTTGAACCGCTCGCGGATCCCCGCCTTGACCACGTCCTTGAGGTGGATGATGCCGAGGACTCGCGAGCCGTCGGCGACCGCCAGCGGCGTGCCGCCCGAATCGCCGATGCGGGCGGCGAGCTCTCCGAGCTCGGCCGGAACGCGGCCACCGAGGGCGATCACGTACTTGCCGATCGAGTCGACTGCCCCCTTGCGGATGCTGCGACCGCCGAAATCGAGGCCGCTCATGCGCGTCTGCGCGGTGAAGGGGACGAACGTCCCCGTGCTCGCGCCCGGCGCGTTGGCCGGAATGGCGTACTTTTCATTGGCGAGCAAGACGATCGAACGTCCCTCGGGTGTCTCGTCGGCCAGGCTGGCGAGCAGCGCCGCTTCGGCGAGCATCTCGATGCGGACCTCCGGCAGCGGCAGAAACTCGCTCGCCATCCGGTTGCCATGGGTGATCGTTCCGGTCTTGTCGAGGAGCAACGTGTCGACGTCGCCCGCCGCCTCGACCGCGCGGCCGCTGGTGGCGATGACGTTCTTCTTGAGCAGGCGGTCCATGCCCGCGATGCCGATCGCCGACAGCAGGCCGCCGATCGTGGTCGGGATCAGGCAGACCAGCAGGGCGACGATCGCGGTGACCGATAGGGTCAGCGACGAGTACTTCGCGAGCGGGATCAACGTCACGCAGGCGAGCAGAAATACGATCGTGAGCCCGACCAGCAGGATGTGGAGCGCGATCTCGTTGGGCGTCTTCTGGCGGGCGGCACCCTCCACGAGCGCGATCATCCGATCGAGAAACGACTCGCCCGGATCGCTGACGATTCGGATCACGATACGATCGGAAAGGACTTTGGTGCCGCCGGTAACGGCCGAACGATCGCCGCCGCTCTCGCGGATGACCGGCGCCGATTCGCCCGTGATGGCGGACTCGTCGACCGAGGCGATCCCTTCGATGATCTCGCCATCGCCGGGGACAAGCTGGTTCGCTTCGACCACCACCAGATCCCCTTTTCGAAGCGACGAGGACGGAATCTCCTCCTCCTTGCCTTCCAGCTTGCCCCCGACGAGTCGACGAGCCAGGGTCTCCTTCCGCATCTTGCGCAACGTTTCGGCCTGCGCCTTGCCGCGCCCTTCCGCGACCGCTTCGGCGAAGTTCGCGAACAGCACCGTGAACCAGAGCCAGAGCGAGACGGCGCCCGTGAACCAGATCGGCGCGTGGCCTGCGGGATGGAGAAGGATATCGCGCAAAAACAGCACCGTGGTGAGCGCGCTGCCCACCTCGACCACGAACATCACCGGGTTCTTGGCGACCATGCGCGGGGAAAGTTTGCGAAAGCTCTCCCCGATCGCGCGCCGGGTGATGTCGCGATCGAAAAGTGAAACCGTTTGGGCCTTGGAGGACATGGTCAGAACACCTTTCCTTGCAAACTCTGGAAGTGGTCGACGATCGGCCCAAGCGACAGGGCGGGGAAGAACGTGAGCGCCCCGACGATGAGGATCACGGACACCAGCAGAAAAGCGAACAACGGGCCGTTGGTCGGGAAGGTGCCGAGACTAGGCGCGACGACCTTCTTCGCGACCATCGCGCCGGCAATGCCCAACGCCGGAACGATCATGAGGAAACGGCCGGCGAGCATGCTGATGCCGAGCGCAATGTTCCAGAACGGTGTGTTGGCGTTGAGACCCGCGAACGCAGAACCGTTGTTGCCTGCCGCGCTCGAGAAGGCGTAGAGGATCTCGGAGAGACCGTGAGCACCATTATTGTTGAGCGAAGAGACGCCCATCGCCGACACGGCTGCCCAGGCGGCAAACCCCAAAATAATGATGGGAAAGACCAGGATATAGAGAGTCGCGAGCTGGATATCCTTGGCCTCGACCTTCTTGCCCAGATACTCGGGAGTCCGGCCCACCATGAGGCCGGCGATGAAAACCGAGAGGACCACGAATATGAGCATCCCGTACAACCCGGCGCCGACGCCCCCGAAGACGACCTCGCTGAGCTCGATGTTCACGAGCGGCACCAGACCGCCGAGAGCCGTGAAGCTGTCGTGCATGGCATTGACTGCCCCGCAGGAAGCATCGGTCGTGACCGTCGCGTACAGCGTTGAAGCGGCGACGCCGAACCGGGCCTCTTTCCCTTCCATGTTTCCTAGGGTCTGCTGCAGAGGGAGGCCGGCGAAGGCGCTGTTGCCGCCGGCTTCGGCGTGGTAGCAGACGACCAGGCCCGCGAAGAACAGGAAGCTCATCGCCGCGAACAGGATCCAACCCTGCTTGCTGTCCTTGGCCATCCGGCCGTAGGTGTAGGTCAGCCCCGCCGGGATCGCGAAGATGAGAAACAGCGAGATGAGATTGGTGAAGGGCGTCGGGTTCTCGAAGGGGTGTGCGGCGTTGGCGTTGAAGAACCCGCCGCCATTCGTACCGAGCTGCTTGATCGCTTCCTGCGAAGCGACCGGTCCGAGCGTCAAGGTCTGCTTCGCCCCTTCGAGCGTCGTGACGTCGAGATACGGCTTGAGGTTCTGGATCACCCCCTGCGACACCAGCACCAGCGCGAACAGAAAGCTGAGCGGCAGCAGCACGTAGAGGATCGAGCGGTTGAGATCGACCCAGAAATTTCCGAGCGTCTTGGGACCGGCCGGGCCTCCCCGGCGGGTGAACCCGCGGGCCAGGCAGAGCGCCACCGCGATGCCGGAGGCCGCCGAGGTGAAGTTGTGCCAGGCGAGGCCAGCCATCTGCGTGAGGTAGCTCATCGTCGACTCGCCGCTGTACGACTGCCAGTTGGTATTGGTGACGAAGCTGCCGGCGGTGTTGAAGGCGAGCTCTTGCGGAACGCCAGGGAAATGCTGCGGGTTGAAAGGAAGGTGCCCCTGCAGGCGCTCGATTCCGTAGGTCACGAGAACGCCCAGCGCGCTGAAGGCAAGCAGCGCGAAGCAATATTCTTTCCAGTCTTGCTCACGTTTCGGATCGACGCCGAAGAGCTTGTAGATCGAGTTTTCGATCCGGCCGAGGAAACGCCCGAGGGGCGCCTCGCCTGTCTCGAACACCCGGTGCATGAAGACGCCGAGCGGCTTGGTGACCGCCACGATTAGCGCGAAGAAGACGAGGACTTGTACCCAGCCGACGAGAGTCATGTTCGATGTCCTTTGTCGCCGTCTAGAAGCGTTGGGGGCGCAAGAGCGCGTAGAAGAGATAGGCCGTCAAAAAGAGCGAGACCAGCGCACCGATTCCGTACTCGAGAGTCATGTGTCCCCCTAGAGCTGTTCCGTGGATCGCGCGTACAGCCACGAGAGTGCGAAAAACCCCACGGTGACCGCGACGAAGATGAGATCCTTCATACCGGACTCCTAACGCAGGATCCGTGCCTACACGGGATTACCCAATCGGTCGCCCTCCTCGAGGGCGGCCGTTGCATCTCGCACGCTCTTCGAGGAGAAGTCTCCCGCGAAACGCAACGGTGAGGCGTGCCCGCGCCGCGAATCGCAACTGCGGCGGGTCCCACGGCTGTGCTAGAAGCGCGGCGATGGCCACCGATCCGGCGCGGGCCTGCGCGGCGCTCGGGCCGCTCCTTCTAGACGACCGGCGCGCCCGCATCGACGCGGCCGCGGCCAGCCGCCTGGGTGGTTTGCGGGTGGTGATCGAGAACCTGCACGATCCCCACAACGGCGCGGCGGTCCTGCGCAGCGCCGAGGCGTTCGGCGTCCAGCGCGTCGACGTCATCGACGGCAGCAAGCCGTTCCGATTCTCCAGCACCGTGACGCAAGGCTGCGAGAAGTGGCTCGACGTCGTGCGCCACCGGACGCTCGCCGCCGCGATGGCGACCCTGCGCGCCGATGGCTTCCTGGTCTACGCCGCCGTTCCCGATGCGACCGCCGTGCTGGACGATCTAGACTTCGCGCGTCCGGCCGCGGTCATGGTCGGCAACGAGCACGAGGGGCTCAGCGCCCAGGCCATCGCCGCCGCCGACGTGCGGTTCGGCATCCCGATGTACGGCATGACCCGCAGCCTCAACCTGTCGGTGGCGGCCGCGCTCACCATCGAGCGCGCGGCCGCCCTGCGCCGGCGCGCGCTGGGCGCGGCCGGCGATCTCGACGCCGTCGCCGTGCTGGCCCTGCGGGCCCGCTTCTACGCCGCGTCCGTACGGGGCGCGGACGCCGTGCTCGCCCGGTCGGCTGGCGGCGTCGGCCGGGAGGACGACGGCGACGGCGGCTGATTCCGTGCCCGCCTCCGATCGCGCTCGGCCATCACCAGACGCCAGAGCAGCGCGGCCGTGAGCAGCACGGCCCCGGTGGCCGTCTGGGTGGCGCCCACCGGCAGCTCCGCGCGGAACGACACCGCGTAGCCGGCCACCCCCGAAAAACAGCCGATCACCGTGGCCAGCACGAACACCCAGCCGATGCGTGCCGTGAAGGCCAGCGCGGTCATCGCCGGCAGGACGCTGAACGCGAAGACGGGCAGGGCGCCCAGCGCCCGGGTGCACAGCGCGACCGCCAGGCCCACCGACACGAAGAGGAATCCGTTGAGCGCGCGCACCGGCATCCCCTGCACGCGCGCGCCCATCGGGTCGTATCCCACGAATACCAGCGCCCGCCAGAGCACCAGGTGTCCCCCCAGCAGCAGCACCGTGGCCGCGCTCACCAGATACAGATCGATCGTCTGCACCACCACCGCGCTGCCGAACAGGATCGCCGCCAGATCGTGCGCCTCTTGCGTGATCTTGTCGCCGATGATCACGGCCCCCGCGCCGCTGACCAGGAAGACGAAGCCCAGCATGCTCTCGCGCGTCAGGTGCAGCCGCACGGGGTTGGCGATGAAGACCAGCGTGGCCAGCAGCGACGCCGCGATCGCCCAGAGCACCGGCTCGAACAGCGGCGACGGCATCAGGTGCGCGGCCGGGCCGGCGGCATGTCCGGCGGCGTGACCGATCGGATCGATGAGCGCCGGCACCCAGAACGACAGTGCCACGCCCAGCGCCGCCGCCTGCGCGATGGCCGACGACGCGAACACCATCCGCCGGAGGACCACGTGCACGCCGATGAAGCCGAGCAGCGCGCCGGCCAGGCCCGCCGCCCAGATGGCGTCCTTGAAGATGGCGATGTTCGCCCACAGCTCACCCCACGACGAGGCCTCCATCAGGCGTGCCCGTGGCGGGCGACGAACCGCCCGTAGATGTGCTCGAACTCGGGCGCCGCGCGCACCGCCGCGGAGGGACCCGCCAGCGCGACGCCGTGGTCCCGGTCGAGGAGCAGCGCCCGATCGGCCCGCTCGAGGCCGTCTTCCACCAGGTGGGTGACCATCAACACCGCCGCGCCCCGCCGGCCGCGCAGCCGGTCGATGAGCGCCAGGATCTCCTGCTCCGAGGCGGCGTCGAGCGCATTGGTCGGTTCGTCGAGACAGATCAGGTCGGCGTCGGTGGCCAGCGCCCGCGCCATCAGGACCCGCTGCCGCTGCCCGCCCGACAGATCGCGGAGCTGGCGGCGTTCGAACGCCGCCGCGCCGGCCTCTTCCAGGGCCCGCCGCGCAGCGCCCAGATGCACGCTCCGGCGGGTGAGCGTGACGTTACCGCTGCCCTGTAGTCCCATGAGGACATAGTCGATGACCGAGATCGGAAAGATCGTGTCCAGCGCCGACTGCTGCGGCACGTAGGCCAGTCGCAGCCCGGGCCGGCGCTCGATGGTGCCCGCGATCGGCCGCGCCAGGCCCAGGGCCGTGCGGACGAAGGTCGATTTTCCCGCGCCGTTGGGACCGATGATGGCCCACAGCTCGCCCGCACCGACGGTGAACGCGAAAGAGGGCAGGATGGCCATGCCGTCGTAGCCGACGGTCAGGGCGTCGGCGGCAAGCAGCCGTTCGCCCGCTGGGAGCCGAGGTGCGTCCGTCGGCAAAGGGGGGCGGGTCGCGGCGCCCGCGGCGAAAGAGTCGGAAGACAGGCGCAAACCATAACATTCGCCCCGCCGATCTGCCGGTTTCTTGAACCGCCCGTCCCGGGCTATAGACTGATCGGATGGCCGCCGGTCCTTCGCTCGACGATCGTGATCCGCGTCGCTCGCCAAGGGGCGGCACGGCCAAGCGTCTGGCACGTCCCAGCGGGCGCGGTGGGCCCGCGCGCGGTGGCCGCCCGGGCTGGGTGCGCGCGCTCCGGATGGGGCTCGCGGTCGCGACGCTCGCCGCGTTCGCGGTCGTCGCCGTGGTGGTCGGGCTCTTCAGCTACTACGGCAGCGATCCCAAGCTGCCGAACCTCTCGCGGCTCGACGCCTACCGGCCCAAGCAGGTCACCCGGATCCTCGATCGCAACGGCGCGCCGATCGGCGAGCTGGGCAGCGAAAAGCGCACCGTCGTCCCCTTCGACGCCATCCCCAAGATCCTGATCGACGCGGTGGTCTCGGCCGAAGACGCCGACTACTTCAACCACGGCGGGCTCAACTACCGCGGGATGGTGCGCGCGTTCCTGGAGGACGTGCTGCGCGGCCGTCGCGCCCAGGGCGGCTCCTCGATCACGCAGCAGGTGGTCAAGAACATGATCCTGTCGCCGGAGAGGACGCTGCGCCGCAAGGTGCAGGAGGTCATCCTGGCGCGGCAGCTGACCCAGAAGCTGTCGAAGGAAGAGGTCCTGGCCCTCTACCTGAACCAGATCTACTACGGCCACGGCCGCTACGGCTGCGAGGAGGCGGCCCGCTATTACTTCGGAAAGTCGGTGCGGGACATCGACCTGCCGGAGGCGGCCCTGCTGGCCGGGCTTCCGCAGAGCCCGGAGCGCCTGTCGCCCCGCAAGCACCCGGACGCCGCCAAGACCCGGCAGCGCTACGTGCTGGGGCAGATGGCCGAGCACGGCGTGATCGACCGTGCGACCGCCGACCGGGTAGCCGCCCAGCCGATCCGCCTGGCGCGCGAGTCGGCCTCCGCGCGCGGCATCGCTGCCGAGGCGGTCGACGTCGTGGGCAGCGTCCTCGGCGAGAAGATCGGCGAGGAGGCGGCGCTCGAAAACGGCATCACGGTCGCCACCACCATCGACGCCCACCTGCAGGAGCTGGCGCGCACCTCCCTGGAACGCGGTCTCGAGGAGATCGACGCGCGCCAGGGCTTCCGCGGCCCCTCGGGTCACCTCACCGGCAAGGCCCTCGACCGGCGGCACAGCGAGCTCGTGCGCGCGCACAGCAAGGGGATCCGCGACTCGGAGATCGTGGAGGGGATCGTCGATCATGTCGAGCGGGTCGAGACCGATCCCAGGCGCGGCCATCTCTACGTCGACCTCGGCGCGCCGGAGGGCAGGCTGGGGATGGTCGACTTCGGCCTCGAGACCCGCTACGGCAAGGGGCCTAAGCCGCTCGCCGATCGGTTCAAGCCCGGCGATCTGGTGCGGGTGCGGGTGACCGCCGATCGGCCCCATCCCGCGGCGAAGGACCAAGCGACCACCGAAGCCAGCAAGGACGACAGCAAAGAAGTCGGCACGGAGGACACCAAGGTGATTGCGGCGCCGTTCCCGCTGGCCCTCGAGCTCGGGCCCCAGGCGGCGATGGTGGTGATGGATCCGGTCACGCGCGACGTCCTCGCGCTGGTGGGCGGCTACGACTACCACGCGGGCGCCTTCGATCGGAGCTGGCGGGCCCAACGCCAGCCGGGGTCGGCCTTCAAGCCGATCATCTACGCGGCCGCGATCGAGGCGCGCAAGATCACCGCGGCGACCGTCATCAACGACTCGCCCGAGGTCTACGATCTCTGGAAGCCGCAGAACTACGAAAAGGAAGAGTTCCGCGGGCCGGTCCGGGTCCGCACGGCGCTGGCCGATTCGATCAACACGGTGGCCATCAAGGTGCTCTCGGAGGTCGGTCTCGATCAGGCGCGCGCGGTCGCCACC
>CALAOV010000144.1 GCA_937889515.1 uncultured Myxococcales bacterium
CCCGATCGCCGGCCACCGCCAGCACGCGCGCCGCGGCGGCGGCCAGCGTCGGGTGGGCCGCCAGCGGGAACCGCGGGGGGGAGCTGCTGCGCGGGCCGGCGGTCGCGATGGCCAGCCGCGCGACCAGATCGGCGTCCCCCTCGGGCGAGAGCGAGACGGACGCCAGATCGTTGGCCAGATCGGCCACCACGTCGACGTCGCCCTCGGCCCAGAAGTGATCGATGAGCCGCAGCCGCGACGGAACGAAGCCGGGGTCGATGTCCGACGAGCGCAGGTAGGCGTCGAGCGCCCCCGCGGCGTCGTCCAGGTGCGTCTGGAGAATCTCGGCCTGACGGTAGAGGGCGGCGGCCCGGTGGGCGGGGTCGAGGTAGAGGCGCGCCAGGCGGCCGCACATCTCCGCGGCTTCCGAATAGAGCTCCAGCTTCTCGTAGGTTTGCAGCAGCAGCTCGAGGGCGGACGCGCGCGCGGGATCCTGCGCCACCACCAGCTCGAGGTAGTACCTCGCCGAGCCGAGCTCGCCCGTCTCCGCATACACCGCGCCCAGACGGTGCCGCAGGTCGGCGAGCTCGCCCGAGGCCCCCGCCGGCAGGAGGCGCAACACTTCCTCTAGCCGCAGCGCCGCGGTGGTGGTGTCGCCCCGCGCGAGGGCCAGCTCGGCCAGCGCGCGCCGCGCCTCGGTGTGGTGGGGTCTCAAGATAGCGAGCTCCCGGTAGAACGACTCCGCCTCGGTGGTGTCGCCGAGGCGCTGCGCCAGCGCCGCGCGCCGATGCACCAGCAGCTCGCGGGGAATGACGTCGGCGGCGTCCGGCGACATCTCGATGGCGGCGTAGAGCTCACGGGCCCGGCCCCAGTCCAGTTTCCTGAAGCTGACATCCGCCAGCAGCGCCAGCGCGCCCAGGTGGCCGGGCGCATGGTGGAGCGCCTCTTCGATCTCGCCCACCGCGGTCAAGAAGTCGCCCCGTGCCAGGAGCCCGCGCGCATGCGAGATCAGAGTGTTGGCGCGCCGGGCCGGCTCCGCTTCGATTCCGGTCTCGCGCCAGTACGCTTGATCGACCCGCGCCGACGCGACGGCGACGGGCGGCCGGTCCGCTTCGAGCCGCGGCGCTGTTTCGGATTTCGCCGCGCCGGGCGGGCGACCGGAGCCGGTGGACACGGACGGGGACGGGGACGTCGCCTTGGCCTTGGGCGGCGGAGGAGGCGGGGGCGGCATCTCGATGGCGGCCACCATGGGCGTGGCTTCCTCGGCGTCGCGCGTCGCCTGCCGGGCCAGCCGCGCCCGCGCGGCAGGGAATTCCGGATCGATCTTCAAGAGACGCTCGTTCGTCCGTCGCGCCAGGTCGGTCCGGGCCAAAGGGCCCTCGTAGATCTCCGCCAGCCGCGCCAGGATGGTCTTCTGCTCGCGTGGGCCGCGCGCGACGAGATCGATCTTGCGCTCGAGGATGTCGGCCAGGCGCACGAAGTCTCCCGCGTCGCTGGTGAGCGCCTCCAGCGCCTCCAGCGCCTCGGCGGAGGTCGGATCGAGCGCCACCGCCCGTTCGAGGAGCATGCCGGCGTCGCCCGGCAAGTTGAGCCGCTTGCGCAGGATCTCCGCGGCCGCCACCAGGGTCCCGGCCCGCTCGGCTTCTGAAGCCCCGACGCGGGCGTCATCGGCGGAGGCGATCAGCGCGCGCGCCGCCGCGTGCGGGTCGCCGCGCCGAGCGTAGAGCTCGACGAGGCGCCGCCAGGCGGGTCCCACCAGCGGTCCCGCGGCGGCGTTCTCGATGCAAAGTCGGAGCGCCGACACCGCACCTTCTTCCTGGCCGGCGCGCTCGTACGCGGCGGCCAGGAGTTGGGCCACCTCGGCGAGCGCCTGGCCGGCAGGCGCGGCGTCCATCGCCCGACGGAGATCCGCGATCTCGTCCCGATCCTCCCGGCGCTCCGGGGCGGTCGGGGCCGCTTCGGCCGGCTCCGGATCCGCCACGGTCGCGTCGCCGGCGCCGGAGGCCGAGGACCAGAGCAGCGCGACCCGGCTGGCGGAGACACGGACCGCACCCAGACGAAGGTCGCCGCTGTCGGGCAGGCGGAACCCCTCGGCCACGAAGATCTCGTCCAGCGCGGCCTCGAGCGGATCGATCTCGAACGAGGTCCCGTCGTCGGTGGGGGGACCGAGCACAGCCGCCAGCGCCGCGCGCGCCTGACCCGCCCGGGCGTCACCGTCCTCGACGGAGATCCGCAGCTTGCGCCCCTTGCCGGCCCCCAGCACCAGGCGAGCCGCGAAGGGCGAGGTCGCACCGTTCGTCTGGGCGCGGCCCGACAGGACGATCTGCCCGGGCTCGAGGGTGACGCCGAGGTCGAGAATCTCCCCCGCGGGCAGCTTGGCCGCGGCGACGCGCTTTTCGACTCGGGCCCGATCGACCACCAGCCTGGCGACGCGCAGGCGACCGCGCCGGTTCCGCAAGCTGTCGAGGGTGATCGCGTCTGGCGCGGGCCCGGTTCCTGGGGCCGGTTGGGGCCACTCGACCACCACCTGCTCGACCAGCACCGGTCCCAGATCGCGCGCGGCGACCGTCACGAGCGCCCGACCGTCCAGGTGGGCGAGGGCCATCGCCGGCGCGGCGTCGGCCATGGGCGCTCTCCTATCCTCCGAACTGACGGTGAGGAACGCAGGGCTCGTAGGGCGGGGGCTCGCTGCTGTCTTCGTAGCGCAGGACGTCGGTGTTCACGTTGATCCGGCGAGCCGCCTTGGCCTCTACGCAGCGGGACTGCATCCAGTCGGTGACAACGCGCTCCCACTTGGTCAGCTCCGCCTCGCGCGAAAGCTCGATCTTGTGCTTTTCGAAGTCGGCCAGATCGGGATCCTTGCGCTCCTTGAGCCGCACGACCACGAACGTGCCGTTGACATCGAACGGACCGGCCAGCGGCTTGTCCGCCGTCAGGGCGAAGGCGGCCTGGGCGAGCGGGCTCGACACGCCGATCCCCTCCACCACCACCCCCTCGCGCGTGGCGCGGAGGGAAAACAGACCGGTCTCCTCGACGTGCGGCGCGGCGGTGGGATCGGGCGCGGCGCCCGCCTGGTCGCTGTCGCTGGCCGCCGGGAAGAGCTCCTTCATCGATTGGGTGGGCGCCTAGATCGGAAGAGCGTCGTGTAGGGAAAGAGTGTAGATCTCGGTGGTCGCCGTATC
>CALAOV010000145.1 GCA_937889515.1 uncultured Myxococcales bacterium
CGGTGAGACGGGCCGCGTCGACGGGTCCCCAGGTTCCAGGCTCGTATTCGTGCACGGGCGTCGAGCCACCCAGGATCGGCTCGACGATCCCCCAGGCCGCCTCGACGCTGTCCTGCCGGGCGAACAGTGTAGCGTCCCCCGCCATCGCGTCTCCCAGCAGACGCTCGTAGGCCTCCATCTCCTCGGGGTCGGTCTGGTGCACCATCTTGAGCTCCGTCGGCTCCGAGACCATCTGCTCGCCCACCTTCTTGATCCGCGCCCCCAGCGCGATGATCACCTCCGGGCTGAGGCGGAAGCGGAGGTGGTTGGTCTCCTCGGGTCCCACCCGGCGCAGCGGCGGTCGCTTGAGGCTGACCAGCACCTCGGTGGCGGAGACGGGCAGACACTTGCCGGCGCGAATGAAGAACGGCACCCCATCCCAGCGCCACGAATCGACGTGCAAGCGCACCGCCGCGTAGGTCTCGACCGTCGAATCCGAAGCGACGCCCTCTTCCTGGCGGTAGCTCCGGAACTGTCCGCGCACCAGATCTTCGGGGCTGAGCGGGCGGATGGCGCGAAAGACCTTTACCTGCTCGTCGCGGATCGATTCGGTGTAGGTCGACAGCGGCGGCTCCATCGCCAGGATCGCCACCACCTGCAGCATGTGGTTCTGGATCACGTCGCGGATGGCGCCCGATTCTTCATAGAACCGGCCGCGCCCCTGCACCCCGAAATTCTCTGCCATCGTGATCTGGACGCTCTCGACGTAGTTCTGGTTCCAGATCGGCTCGAGGAAGGTGTTGGCGAAGCGGAACATCAGCAGGTTCTGGACCGACTCCTTGCCGAGGTAGTGGTCGATGCGGAAGATGGCCGACTCGTCGAAGGTCTTATGCAGGGTCCGGTTGAGCGCCTGGGCCGAGGCCAGATCGCGGCCGAAGGGCTTCTCGACCACCAGGCGTGCGTTCTCGGCGCAACCCGACCCGCCCAGTCCCTCGACCACCACCCCGAAGACGCTGGGGGGAATCGCCAAGTAGTGGGTGGGCCGCTTGGCGTCGCCCAGCTCCTTGTGGATCGCCTGGTAGGTGGAGGCGTCCGAGTATTCGCCGCAGACGTAACGCAGCCGCCCGATGAGCTGTTTGAACACCGCCTCGTCGATCGGGCCACCGACGTGCTTCTCGATGCTCTCACGGGCCCGCGCCTGAAACTCCGCCAGCTTCCATTCGGAGCGCGCGACCCCGATGACCGGCATGTCGAGGTGCCCCCGCCGCGTCATCGCGTAGAGGGCCGGGAAGATCTTCTTGTAGGCGAGATCGCCGCTCGCCCCGAAGAAGACGAACGCGTCCGAGCGCGGCACGGTCATGCGGATAAGGTAACGCCTACGCGCCCAGAAACAGCGGCCGAATGTGACGATCGAAGAGATTGTCGCGCACGCAGCGACCGGCCGTCTCGCGGGCGGCGGAGAGCGCTTCGGTCCATTCCGCCCCCATTTCGGCCGCTAAACGAAAGGCAACGTGGACCAGCTGCCGCAGGTTGAGGTCGTAGGCCGGTTGTGCCTGGTCGTGCCGCAGGCGCGCCACGAAGTCGACGGCGCTCCATTTTTCGACCGCGGATGGCTGCGGCAGCTTGGCCCGATCGATCTCGACCACCGTCGCGTAGGGCTTGCAGAGCTCGTCGAAGCGAGGCAACGCCCGCAGATAGATCGTCTTGGCGACCGCCAGGCCGCTCGGCCCCGAGAGCGCCACCCCGATCACCTCCTCCAGCCAGGTGGTCCCGGCCGTCTTGAGGTGTAGCCCCGCGTCGTGCTTCTGTAGCGCGCGCCGCATGATCGGATAGAGCGAGAACTTGTCGCTGCCGGTGTGGACGCTGACCTTCAGCGAGGCCGGCAGCCCGAAGACGCCGATGGCGTGCTTGACCACCGCCAGATCGTCCTCGAATTCCCGGGCGAAGACCTTCAGGTCGCCCACGTAGTCGATCCCCTTCAGGAACTTGCCGGAGAACTTGGGTGCGATGGTCTGGACCGGGATCTTCTCCCGCGCCAGCGCGGCCAGGATGAAGAAGAGCTCGAAGGGGAGCTGGGGCTCCGTCGCCTCGTCGGTGGAGACCTCGGCCACGAATTTCCCCTCCCCCTTCGCCGCCAGGACGTGGCGGTAGGTCCGCCCGGCCTCCGTGACGGCAAACAGGTAGTTTCGGCCGATCTTCTCGAGCACGGCGTCGGTCACCTCGAAGCTCGCGTCGACCCCCGGGATGCGCAGCGTGCCGCGGAACGGCGCCATGTCGCGCACGAAGGACGCGAGCGCGGCGTCGTCGGGCGGCTGGCCGATGAAGTCGGCCACGTCCAGCGTGTAAAAGTCGCTGGCCGCCAGGAAGCCGTCGACGTTCTTGACGCCGATGTGATCGGCGTCGACGTAGTAACCGTGCTTCCAGCCGCCGCGCCTCACGGCGTCGTCGGCCTCCGCGCGGACGTCGTCGGGCTTGGTCCCGATCAGCGAGTGCTCGCGAAACGACTTGTTCCAGACCGGCGCCACGACGACGCCCGCCCGCTCGGCCTGCTGGATGGCGCCCAGCTGCGCGGGCCCTTCCTGGCCGAAGCGGTCCCCGATCCCGATGGAGTATTTCTCGATTTGCATGGTGTCCGCCCTCAGACGATGTAGGCCGACGACGACGTCGTGCCGCCGCGCCCGGTCCAGTTGGTGTGGAAGAACTTCCCGCGCGGCTGGTCGATCCGCTCGTACATGTGCGCGCCGAAGTAGTCGCGCTGCGCCTGCAACAGATTTGCGGGCAGGCGCCCGTTCCGGAAGCCGTCGTAGTAGGTGAGCGCGGTGGCGTGGGCGGGGATCCAGACGCCGTAGGTCGCGGCGGTTGCCACCACCCGACGCCAGCTCTCCTGCGCGACCTCGATCTTCTCCTGGAAGAACGGCGCCAGCAGCAAGTTGGAGAGCTTGGGGTCCTTGTCGTAGGCCTCTTTGATCTTCCCCAGGAAGGTCGAGCGGATGATGCAGCCGCCCCGCCACAGCAGTGCGATGCCGCCATAGCTGAGGTCCCATTTGTACTCGCCGGCCGCCGCCCGCATCATCTCGTAGCCCTGGGCGTAGGAGATGATCTTCGAGGCGTAGAGCGCCTTTTCGAGATCGGCGATGAACGCCTTGCGGTCACCGGTGAACTTCGCCGCCGGGCCGCGCAAGATCTTGGAGGCCGCCACCCGTTCGTCCTTGGTGGCCGACAGACAGCGCGCGTAGACCGCCTCGCTGATCAGCGTCAGCGGCATCCCCAGATCCATCGCCGTCACGCTGGTCCACTTCCCGGTCCCCTTTTGCCCGGCGGTGTCGAGGATCTTGTCGACCATCGGCGTGCCGTCGGTGTCTTTGAACGCCAGGATGTCACGGGTGATCTCGATCAGGAAGCTGTCGAGGTCGCCCTTGTTCCAGACCTCGAAGACCTCGTGCATGTCGTCGGCCGACATGCCGAGCAGCTCTTTCATCATCTGGTACGACTCGCAGATGAGCTGCATGTCGCCATACTCGATGCCGTTGTGGACCATCTTGACGAAGTGGCCGGCG
>CALAOV010000146.1 GCA_937889515.1 uncultured Myxococcales bacterium
TGGCGCTCTCCGCGGAGGACTTCGCCGGCGCGCGCGCCGAGGTGGCCGCCATCCGCCGCGTCAACCCGCGCGATCCGGGGGCCGCCCGCCTCGAGGCGACGGTGGCCCTCCTGCTCGACGATCGCGACGGCTTCGAGCGGGCCCGGCAGATCGATCTCGACGTGCGTCCCCGCGACGGGCGGTTCTTCGCGTTCGTGGCCGAGGCCCTCTCCCGGCAGCGCCGCTACGAAGACGCGCGCGCGATCGCGGCCGCCGGGGTGGCCGCCGATCCCGACGACGCCGGGTGCCTGTCGACGCTGGCCACCACCCTGCTCCGCCTCGGCGAGGAGGGCCCCGGCCTCGACACCCTCCGGCGCGCCTGGAAGCGCGATCCCTACAACCTGCGGACCTTCAACCTGCTCGATCTCTTCGAGAAGGTGATCCCCGCGCGCTACGTGACCATCGCGAGCGCGCACCTCCGGTTCCGGATCGAGCCCGCGACGCGCACCGCGATCGAGGGGATCGTGGCGCCCTTCCTCGAGGAGCGTTACCGCGCCTATGTCGCGCGCTACGGGTTCGAGCCGGCTGGCCCGGTGACCTTCGAGCTCTACGGCGATCCACGCCACTTCGCCGTACGCACCGTGGGCCTGCCGTCGATCGGCGTCTCGGGCGTCTGCTTCGGGCGGGTGATCACCTCGCAGGCCCCTTCCAACCACGCGTTCAACTGGGGGATGGTCCTCGCGCACGAGCTCGGGCACGTCTTCGCCATCGAGCTGTCCCGCGGGCGGGTCCCGCGCTGGTTCACCGAGGGGCTCTCCGAGGTCGAGACCATGCACACCCGACCGGAATGGACCCGGCACGACGACGCCGCTGTCTACGGCGCCTGGCGGCGCGGCGATCTGCCGCCGCTCGGAGCCCTGTCGAACGCCTTCGTCGACGCGCGCAACGGCGACGAGGCGACGCGCGCCTACGCGCAGGCGGCGCTGGCGGTCGACTTCCTCGAACGGCGTTTTGGTTTCCCGGCGATCCGGAGCGCCCTCGTCGCGTACGGCCGCGGCGAGCGGGGCGCGGCCGTGCTCGAGCGGATGGCGGGAGAGCCGGCCGCCCAGATCGACGCCGCCTTCCGCGCCGATCTGGACCAGCGGTTCGCCGGGTACGAAAAGCAGTACCTGCCCGCGCAGACCCTGGGCGGGACCGGCGACTCCGACGAAAAATCATCTCCGGCAGGTAGGTCCGCGCACCGAGAGGCCCGCCGGGGCGTCGCGGCGCTGGCGGCCGGCGATCTCGAGGGGGCCAAGCGGGCGCTGACCGCCGCCCGCGTCGTTCCGCATCCCTCTATCGACGACCGGGCCGACACGCTGTTTCTGGCGGGCGAGATCGCGCTCGCGCGGCGCGACGCCGAAGCCGCGATCGCCGCCTTCGAGGGGCTGCTCGACGTCGGGCCGCCGTCACACGACGGCTACGACGTACAAGTGCGGCTCGCGCTGGGCGAGATCCACCGCCAGCGCCCGGCGGCGGCGGAGGCCCACCTGCGGCGGGCGATCGAATTCGACCGGGCCCGCGTCGAGCCCCACGCGCTGCTCGCCGAGCTATACGCCTCGCAGCAGCGGGCGGCCGACCAGCTCACCGAGCTGGAGGCGGCCTTCCGACTCGATCCGCAGAACGACGCCGTGGCCAAGCAGATCGTCTTCAACGAGGCGCGGGCGGGGCGGTCGGCGCGCGTGCTCGAGTTCGCGCCGATCGCGATCTTCATCGATCCCGGCGACCCCGATCTCCACGCGGCGTTAGGCCGCGCCCTCGCCACGACGGGGAAGACCAGCGCCGCGGCCCAGGCCTTCGAGCACGCGCTCGCCTTCCACCCGACCGATCCCGCCGCGCTCCACCTCACGCTGGCGACCCTCTACGGACAACTCGGCGACCGCACCAAGGCCGCCGCCCATCGCGCCGCCGCGGGGCACTGACGAGGTGGCGCTCGGGAAACTCAGGGTGAAGGTGGTGCCGCGGCCCGCCGCGCTCTCGACGTCGATCTGGCCACCGTGGTCGACCACGATCTGCTGGACCAGCGCCAGCCCGAGCCCCGTGCCGCGCTCCTTGGTGGAGAAGAACGGATCGAAGATCTTCCCCAGGTCCGCGCGGTCGATGCCCGTCCCCGAATCCGAGACGCGCACCGTGAGTCGTCCCGCGGCGCGGTCCGCCCGCACCCCGATCTCGAGCCGCTTGGCGGTCGAGCCGGCCATCGCCTCGCGCGCGTTGCGCACCAGGTTGATGAGCGCCTGGCGCAGCTGCGACTCGTCCGCCGGGAGCTCCGGCAGATCGGGCGCGATGTCGACCAGGATCTCGATCCCGTCCTGCGCCAGCTCACCGCGCGAAAAATCGACCACCGAGCGGACGATGACCCCCAGGTCCTCGTTCTCCAGCTTGGGCCGCGGCAGGCGCGCGAACCGCAGGTAGGTCTCGGTGATCTCGGCCAGGCGATCGACCTCGCCGATGATCGAAGCGATCAGGCGTCGCGCCTCGTCGGCCCCCACCGCCAGCTCGTCGCCCAGCAGCTCGGCGTTGAGGCCGATCGAGGAGAGCGGGTTTCGCACCTCGTGCGCGATCTGCGCCGCCATCCGGCCGACCGTCGCCAGCCGCTCCGAGCGAATCAGCCGCCGTTCGCGCTCCTGAATGGCGTCGGCCATCGCGTCGAACTCGCGCGCCAGGTCGCCGATCTCGTCGTGCGACGTCACCCCGGTCCGCTGCGCGTAGTCGCCGGCCGCGACCTGCTGGGTCCGCTTGCGGAGCGCGCCCAGCGGACGCAGCGTGCGCAGCGTGAAAACGAAGACCGCCAGCGCCACCGCCAGCCCGGCCGCGCCGAGCGCGATCGCCATCGACAGCGCGGTCTCTTCGTCATCCGAGAGCCGCTGGGCGATCTGACCGCTCTCGCCGCGCAGCGGCCGGCGGGTGCGGTTGAGCCCGTGGATCAGGGTCGCGAAGTGGCTCTCGAACTCGGCGCGCGCCTTGGGATCCACCGCCACCGCCGCGGCGCCGAGCTCCCCGGCCAGCAGGTCCAGCTCCCGCCCCAGCGCCGCGATCTGCCGGCGCCAGCTCGCGAAATCGGCGCGCCGCAGAGAGCCCGGCTCCTTCTCGAGGTAGCGGTCGATGGCGCCCAGAGCGTCGTCCACGTTCTTGCGCGCGGTCCGCAGCGCCAGCGGCAGGTTGGGATCCAGTCGGACGCCGCTGCGCCCGAGCGAAGGGGCGAAATCGTTCAGCGACTTCCAGGCCGCGTCGACCGATCCCTGGAGCTCGAGGTAGGCCTCGTTCGCGACAACACCCTGACGCGCCCGCCGGACCGACAGCAAAGTGAACGTCGCGTTCCCCGCGAACGCGAGCAGGAGGACGCCGAAGGCCAGCCCCACCTTCCCGAAAACACCCAGTCGCATCGGGTTTTACGCTAGCACGCGGCCCGTCCCGGTCGAAATTCGACCGAAAATCGCCCGGATACGCCCGATCCGAGACGCTCGGCAATTGACAGCGCGTAAGCATGCGGAAAAAATGGCGTCCGCATGCGCTTAGGGGGCCTTGGGACCGTTTTGTTGTTGCTGTTCTCCTTGCCGGAGCTCCGAGCCGTCGCGGCCGAGACGGCCCAGATCCCCACGGTCGTGCTGGGCCTGGAGGCGATCGACGGCGCCCCCGACACCCTGGCCGCGGACATCACGGACGCTCTGCGCCAGCGGGTGGCCTCGACCAAGGACTACCAGCTGCTCCAAGGCAAGGACCTGGTGGAGGTCAAACTGGTCTTCGCCTGTCCGGATGAGGCCCCGGCCTGCATGTCACAGGCCGGCAAGAGCCTGGGCGCTTCCAAATTGATCTTCGGCAACGTCAAGAAGGCCGGCAACGACTTTCAGGTGACGCTGAAGCTCCTGGACGTGAACCGGGCCGTCGTCGAGAGCTTCGAGACGGACACCATCATCAAGCGGCGCTCCGATGCCAGCAGCGTGCGCCAGATGGCGCCGGCCTGGCTGGCCAAGCTGTCCGGCAAGGGCAACGGCGCAATCAGCGTGCGGGCTAACTTCGCCGGCGCGGCGGTCAGCCTCGATGGAACCAAGGTCGGAGTCACCGGTGGTGATCCGGTGGTGGTGGCCGACGTGGCGCCCGGCAAGCACGAGGTCTCGGTGGAAAAGAGTGGGTACACCACCACCAAGCAGGAGTTCACCCTGGCGGCGGGGCAGAGTCTGCCCCTGACGCTCAGTCTGAGCCCGGTCTCGGTCGAGGTGCCCAAGCCGGAGGCGGGCGCGGCCATCGAGCAGCACCACCCAGGCGACGCCACGGAGACGTCGCCCGACAGCAGCAGCTCCCATCTCTTCGCCCGCACCGGGTTCTGGGTCGCGGTGGTTGGCACACTCACATCGGCCGGCCTGGCGTTGAAGTTCGGGCTGGACGTCCGGGACATCAATAGCCAGCTCGACCAGTACCGCCGTTTCCCCTGCCCGTCGTCGACGACGGGATGCGACAGCAAGGGTCAACCCGCGCCGGCGCTCACCCTCACGGAAAAGAACCTCGTCGCCAGCAAGACCAACGACGGGGACCGCGACCAGACCCTGCAATGGGTCTTCGTG
The DNA here is from genome assembly GCA_937889515.1 of uncultured Myxococcales bacterium. Taxonomy (GTDB): domain Bacteria; phylum Myxococcota_A; class Polyangia; order Fen-1088; family Fen-1088; genus JADGRB01. The sequence goes on from CALAOV010000146.1 coordinate 4,578, forward strand.
GGCGTCGGGGGGGCCTTCGCCATCGCGGGCGGCTACCTGCTGTACAAGGGCTACCTGGCGTCAGAAGGCGGGTCCCAAAGTGCGTCAAATCACGGGCTGAGGATTTTCCCGATCGCCACCGCCTCCGCAGGGGGGATAGTTGCGGAGTTCGATTTTTAGCAGAGGCCGTTTTAGAATTGAGGGCCGGGGTGCGTCTAGCTTAGGGGGGATCAGACCGTGACCGCGAGCTCGAGCCTAATAAACCAGACCATCGGGAACTACCGGGTCACCAGCCTGCTCGGCGAGGGCGGTATGGGCGTGGTTTATCTGGCTCAACACCCGGTCATCGGGCGCAAGGTCGCCATCAAGCTCCTGCATGCCGTGCTGGCGCGGGATCAGGACATCGTCTCCAGGTTCTTCAACGAGGCGCGGGCGATCCACATGATCGCGCACGAGAACATCGTCGAGATCCTGGACTTCGGCCAGACCACCGACGGGCAGCCGTACTTCATCATGGAGTACCTGACCGGCGAGGCCCTGAGCGAGGCGGTCGGCCGCGGTCCCATGCCGCCCACCGACGTGGAGACGATCGGCACCCAGATGTGCCGGGCGCTCGGCGCCGCCCACGCCAAGGGGATCGTCCACCGCGATCTCAAGCCGCACAACGTCCAGCTGGTGGACAAGGGCGACGGGGCCATTCACGTCAAGATCCTCGACTTCGGGGTGGCCAAGATCCTGGCCTCGCCCGACGGGGCGCAGTCGGTCAAGACGCGCACCGGATCGCTGATGGGAACGCCGCTCTACATGTCGCCCGAGCAGTGCAAGGGTGCCGGCACGCTCGACCACCGCACGGACATCTACTCGCTCGGCGTCATGCTGTTCGAGATGCTGGCCGGCCGGCCGCCGTTCATGGCCGAGGGGGTCGGCGAGCTGTTCGCCAAGCACATGCTGGAAGAGCCCCCGCAGCTGCTCGATTTCGCGCCGCATACGCCGCCCCACATGGCCGCCGCGATCATGAAGGCCTTGGGCAAGGAACCGCGCGATCGCTTCCAGACCATGGAGGAATTCCGCAAGGCCCTGGTCGGCGAGATCAAGCTGGCGACGGTGCCCGCCCGGGCCAGCGGGCCCCGCCCCATGTCGGCCGCGTTTGCCACCCAGACGCTGTCGCCCAAGGCCTCGACGACGCTGTCGTCGGCCAGCTCGGAGATCGACGAATCGTTCGCCCAGCCCGGCCGCCGCAAACGGCTGATCGCCATCGCGGGCGGGGTCGCGGCCGCGGTGGTGGTGATCGGGCTCCTGCTCATGCCCAAGGATCATCCCAAGGCGGAGATCCCCCAGGCGGCGCTTCCGGCGCCGACACCCGCGCCGGCACCCGCGCCGACACTGCCGCCCGTCAAGAAGACGGTCACCATTCGCTTCGAGGCCGACCCCGCCGGATCGCATCTCTTCCGCAAGAAGGACGACAAGGATCTGGGCGAGGTCCCCGTCGAGGTGCAGCTGCCCAAAGGGGGAACCACCTCCGAGTACCTGCTCCGTCTCGGGGGCTATCGGGAGGTGGCGCTGGTCGCCGACCCGAGCTCGGATCGGACGCTGCACGTCTCGCTCAACAAGCTCGCGTCGCCCCCGCCGCTGCCCGCGACCGGTGACGCCAAGAAACACGGCGCCCATCACGCGACCGCCGGCAAGCATCCCAAGAGCCCCGTCGACGAAGACGGCCTCGCAACCCCGTCGTTTTGATCAGACCCGGCTAATCTTCGGTGGGGGGAAGCTGGCGCTTGCGGTGGCGCAGCGCCAGGAGGTCGAGGAAGCGTTCGGGGGCCAGCGAGACGCGGCTGCGGCTGTCGAGGTAGCGGCGCCGTTCGAGGGCGAAGATGCCGCCCGCCGCCACGCCGCCACTGGCCAGCGCCACGAGATCGTAGACGACGGAGCCCGGCGCCATGAGGGCGCCACCCACGCCGAAGAGCAAGAACGCCATCCCGGCCCGCAGTCCCATCTGGCCGAAGCGCTCGCGCCGCATGTCGGTGAGATCGATGTTGAAGGTGATCGCGGTGTCGCGCCCGTCGGGGCCCTCTTCCGAGACGACGGTCTCGACCCGATTGACCAGCGCGAAGGCGTAGCGTTTGGAAAAATCGAGCGACCGCACCAGCCCCGGCCAGATCCCCTGCGCGCGCTCCCATTCGATCCGGTCGCCGTGGTGGCGGCGGACCGTCATCAGTTGCTCGCGCAGAAACCGATCGACCGCGCGCCGCACGGTCTCGATCGGCGCACCGACCACCCGGCTCACCACCACCCGGCTGGCGCCCAAGGTTCGCGTCAGCGCGCCCTGCTCCTCGGGCTCGGTGGGCGCGCCGTGCCGCAGATCGGTCAACGCCTGCTCGATGGCCTCGCGCCGGAGTCCCGCCTCTTCGCCCAGGCGCACCAGCTCGCCCACACTCAACGAATCGGAGCTGGCCCGCTCGGTCGCCGCCGGCTGGGTATCGATCTCGGCAGCCCGGCGCAGAACGAAATCGACCTCCCTGCGCGTGAGCTTGTCCGACACGGCAATCGATTATAGCCGCAAGGAAGCGTCCGTGCGGGATGGATCCGGCGGCAGGGGGCGGCGGGTCCGAAACGCGATGCGCATGATCCATTCGTAGAGACGGTCCGGCACGAAAGGACGAAGGCGGCCGGCCGAGAACGAGGTCGGCCCGACGGGCCAGCGCAGGCGGGGATTTTCCGCCGTCGCCGCCCGTTCGATGGCGTCGACGAGAGGCGTGAGATCGTGCGCCCGGCCGAGACGCGCCGCCTCCCGCCGGTAGCTGGCCAGCAGATCGGCATAGGGGCTCTCGGCCCGGTCCGCCGCCGCGGCGATCCGTTCGTTGGCGTACAGCGGGGTCGCGAACGGGCCCGGCTCAATGAGGGCCATCCGGACCCCGAAGGGGTGAAGCTCGAGACGCCAGGCCTCGATCATCCCCTCGAGCGCCCATTTCGAGGCGTGGTAGGGGCCGACCATCGGCAGCGCGACCCGCCCCGAGAGGGATCCCAGGGTCACGACCGTGCCGGCGCGACGGGCGCGCATCGCCGGGAGCACCGCGCGCGTGACGCGGTGGACGCCGACCACGTTGGTCTCCAGCTGGGCGCGTAGCTCGTCGGGCGACGTCTCTTCGAGGGGACCGTAGGCGTAGTAGCCGGCGTTGTTGACCAGCACGTCGAGGCGACCGTCCGTCTGCCGCAGGACCTCGGCGACGGCCGCGGCCACGGAGTCGTCGCGGGTGACGTCCAGCTCCGGGGTGGTCAGGCGCCATCCTTTGCGGGCGCCGAGCTCGCGCAAGGGCGCGCCCGCGTCCGGCCGGCGCAGGCTGGCGAACACCCGCCACCCACGCGCCCCGAAACGCTCGGCGGTGGCGCGTCCGATCCCCGACGAGCTGCCGGTAATGAGGATCGACCGCGGATCGTGGACGGCGTTCATTCAGCCCCGCAAGAGGATCCCGACCAGCGCGGTCGACAGCGCGCCCCAGGCCGCGCTTCCGAGCACCCACCACCCGGTCGCGCGGCGCCGCAACCGCGCCAGGGTCCGCAACCCGAGCGCCACGTCCAGGGTCGAGAGCACCAGCAGCCCGGCCATCCAGGCCAGGTTGACCTGCGCATGGCGATCCGGCGCCCTGGCGTACGCCAGGGCCCCCGCCAAGAACACCGATCCCAGCAGCGCCTGGAAGATGGCGCGCTTCCGGGCGCGACCCCGGAGCTGGGCCGCGCGCACCTGCCGCAGCGTGCGCGCGGGCGTCACGCGATCGTCGAACGCCATCGCGCCTAGTATGGCATCGAGTAGCCGGTCTGGAGCACGTGGGCGTTGCCGAAGGCGTCGTTCTGGAAGTAGCGCCCGTACGAGATCTCGAAGGTGCCGGCCGCGAACCAGCGGAAGAAGCGGACCGAGCTCAGACTCACGGCCTCCCAGTAGAGCTTGATCTCCGGGTACTCGGTGCGAACCGGACCGACGGCCGGATCGCTCGTCCCGTAGGGCCAGGGGGGCAAGCTCGCCATCGGCGAGCAGCCGGAGTTGGTGGCGATGTCGCACCAGAAGGCGGGGGGGCCCTGGAAGTATTGCCGGTAGAGCAGCCGCACCTCGAGATCGCGGCTGAGCCGGTGGTAGATCCGGCCCTCCAGGGTGCTCGCGGTCAGGCCCCATGGATCGGGCGCGCCGCCCAGGCCACCGGGATAGAAGTCTCGGTAGTAGCGATACTGAAACTGAAAGCCCGTTGCCCATTCCGGAACGTAGTAGGCAAACCGGAGGGAGACGGCGTTGCGCAATCGCCGATCGGGAAAGACCTCGGGGCCGACGTTGGGCTCCTGGCGGTACGGATTGGCCAGGAAGCCCCAGAGGGCGGCGCTGTCGAGGTTGATCTGCGCGACGGCCACCGGCGAGAGGACCTGGGTATAGGCCAGGCCCGCGAAGACCGAGTCGAGCGGACAGGAAGAGCCGGTCGAGGTGCGGCAAGGGGGCGTCCGGACGGTGAAGCCCACCTGATCGAGGCTGAAGCCCCCGAAGATGCCGACGGTGGCCGTGTCGCCCCAGAACCGCCGTGACGCCGAGGCCCACATCGCGTGCGACCAGTAGTCGGACTCGGCGCTGTACTTGTAGCTGAGGGTGGCGCGCGTCCGCTCCCAGCTCTTGCCGACGCCCAGACCGACCTCGTTGCGGATCTCGGTGAAGATGTTGTCGATGGTGGTCCCGGCGGCGGCCGACGCCGAGGTGATCGTGTCGACCAGATAGTGGGCGTTGACGTCGAACCCGTCCGGGAGATCCTTGCGGATTTCGACCACCGGCTGGATGACCCGCGTCGAGGGCTCGCGGTAGTAGGCGCCGCGAATGGTGACCAGGTCCTCGGCGCGCGCGGCCGCGGCGAGGGACACGGCTCCCCCCCCGGCCGCCAGGAGCATGAGAGCGATGCGCTTCAATTGCAGCCGCAGCCGCCGCCGGGTTGACCGAAGCCCAGATCGGCCCCTTCGCGCGCCCCGTACCAGTGCTGCCGGAAGCGATCTTCCAGCGGATCGGCGTCGAAGCGGAGCGCCCGTTTGGCCAGGTGCTCACGCTGCCAGGGCTGCACGGGCGGGGGCGCGTGGGCACACCCGGCGGCGCCCGCCACCGCCGCGCCGGCCAAAATCCAGATCCATAAGCAAAGCCGAAGACGAACGGACGGCATGCGGGGTTTTTATCACGGTCGACGCGGCGATCACGAATGGCGGCGCGCACGCTAGAATGCGGACCGTGGCGACGGACCCGACCTACCTGGTTCTCGACATCGAGACCATCCCCGACCGAGATCTGTTCACCCCGCCCGAGCCGCCGGGCCCCGGATCGACGGAGCGGCCGTTCCCCCCGCTTTATGCCTGCCGCCCGATCGTCATCGGCGTGATGTGGCTGGACGCCGCCTTCGCGGTCAAACGGATCGGCACCATCGGTGAGAGCAAGGACGAGGCCGGCATGATGACCGACTTCGCCGAGTTCATGGGGAAGTGGCGGCCAGAGGTGGTCACCTGGAACGGACGCTCGTTCGATCTGCCGGTGCTGGCGCTGCGCGCGCTGCGCTTCGGCCTCGACTTCGGCTGGTATTACCGGGGCCAGGGCTACCGCTATCGCTTCAGCGAAGAGGGGCACCTGGATCTGTGCGACGTGCTGGCCGATCATGGCGCCGCCAAGATGACCTCGCTCGACGGCGCGGCGCGGACCATTGGCCTGCCCGGCAAGGACGGCACCGACGGTAGCCAGGTCGAGGGGCTCTTTCACGCCGGCCAGCTCGAGGCGCTGCGGCGCTATTGCCTCTCCGACGTAGCGCAGACGGCGTTTCTGTTTCTCCGCTACCGGCTGGTCGCCGGCATTGTCGATCGCGACGGCTACCGGCACGCGGCCACTGGCCTCCTCGCCGCGCTGGAGACCGACGGGCGGTTCGGCAGATTGCTCGACGGCGTCGACCGGCGGCGGCTGCTGCTCACCGACTGAGCTTCCCGTGACGACCTCCCGGTCTCCGTCGTCTCTCTCGCCGTTGCCACGCGCGTTTTACCAGCGGCCGACGACGGCGGTCGCCCACGAGCTGCTGGGCAAGCTCCTGGTACGCCGGCGCGGGCCGCGAAAGATTCAACTGGCCCGGATCGTCGAGGTCGAAGCCTACCTGGGCGAACGGGACGCCGCCTCGCACGCCCGGCGGGGCCCCACCCCGCGCGCGACGATCATGTTCGGGCCGCCCGGATTTCTCTACGTCTATCTCATCTACGGCATGCACCACTGCATGAACTTCGTCACCGAGGCAAATGGCACCGCCGGCGCGGTCTTGATCCGCGCCGCCACGCCGATCGCGGGGTTTGCCGACCGACCCCGCGCGCTCACCGGCCCCGGCAAGCTGTGCGCCGGGCTCGGTATCACGCGCGCCGACAACGGCCGAGATCTGACCCGACGCAACCCGACCCGACGCAACGATTTCTACGTCGCCGACGACGGCAGCCCCGCGCCCCGGCGGGCCGCCTCGGCGCGGATCGGGGTCGACTATGCCGGGGCCTGGGCGGCGCGCAAGCTGCGCTTCTACGTCCCGGGCAGCCCGGACGTCTGCAAGGCCTGACGCCTGCGGACCTCGCGGTCGATGGCGGCGAACATGTTCGGCAGCGACGCCGCGACCAGGCCGTCGGTGACCTTGCGCAGGACGAAGCCGGGCACCGGCGCCTTCACCTCGAGCGAGACCCGGTAGTCGATCGCGGTCCCCTCCCCCTCGGACGACAGACGCCAGCCGCCCACCGAGTCGGCCACGATCTCCCCCTCGACGAAGGTCCAGTCGACGGTGAAGCGCTCGGGATCGCAGACCAGATCGAGGACGTATCGGATCGGCAGCACGATCTGCGCGCGAAACTCGACCCGCACCCGGGTCCCGGCGGTCTCCACGATTCGCGTCGATTTGATCTCCGGGAACAGACGCGGATAGGCCGGGAAATCGATCACGACGGCGTACACCTCGCCGGGCGTCGCCCGCGGCAGCAGGTGGCGCCTTTGCACCGGTTCGCGTCCATTGCTTCCGCTTCGTTCACTCATTGGGCGGCCACGATTTCACCACGCCCGGTCGCGCGGCGCCACGGTTGACGCCGGACAACCGCGGCGCTTAACGTGACGGCGCCCATGCCACGCCCCCCCTTCCCACCCGGGACGCGCACCAACTTCCTGCCGGATCGGCCGATCCGCCTGGATCACGTCCGCCTGGACTGGGACCTCGACCTGCTCGGCAAGCGGCTCGGCGGGGTCGCGACCCTGACCGTCACCGTCCGGCGCGATCGCCTGGCGGTGGTGACCTTCGACGCGGTCGACCTGGACGTCGAGAGCGTCGCCGTCGGCACCGTGGCGGCCGCCTTCGACAACGACCGCGAGACGCTGCGCGTGACCCTGCCCGAGCCGGCCGCGGAAGGGACCACGCTCGACGTCGTGATCCGCTATTCCTGCCAACCGCGCCGGGGCCTCTACTTCATCGGCCCCGATGCCGACCACCCCGATCGCGCCCCCCAGTGCTGGACCCAGGGGCAGGACGACGATTCGCGCCACTTCTGGCCCTGTCTCGACCAGCCCGTCGAGAAATTCTCGACCGAGGTGATCTGCACGGCGCCCGCGGGAAACTTCGTGCTCTCGAACGGCGCTCTGCACGAGCGGATCGATCTGCCCGGCGCTCGGGTGCGCTGGCACTACCAGCTCGACTTCCCGCAGCCGGCCTACCTGCTCACGATGGTGGCCGGGCCCTTCACCGAGATTCGCGAGCGCGCCCCGCGCACCGGCGTCGACGTCTACGCGTTCGTGGCGCCGGGCCGCGAGGCCGACGCGCGCCGGAGCTTCGCCCGCACGCCCGCCATGATCGACTTTTTCTCGGAGCGGATCGGCGTCCCCTACCCGCACGCCCGCTACAGCCAGATCACCGTTCCCGAGTTCATCTTCGGCGGCATGGAGAACACCAGCGCGACGACGTTGACCGACCTCATCCTGCTCGACGAGCGCGCCGCGCTCGATCACGACGTCGACGGTCTGGTCTCGCACGAGCTGGCGCACCAGTGGTGGGGCGATCTGCTGACCTGCCGCGAATGGTCGGAGGCCTGGCTCAACGAGGGGTTCGCGACCTACTTCGAATACGTCTGGCGGGAGCACGCCAAGGGGCGCGACGAGGCCGACTTCGAGCAACTGGCGGACACCGAAGGATATCTGAACGAGGCCGAGCGCTATCAACGACCGGTGGTCTGCCGGCAATACGAAGAGCCGATCCATCTCTTCGACGCGCACCTCTACGACAAAGGTGGGCGTGTCCTGCACATGCTCCGCCACGAGCTGGGCGACGCGGCCTTCTGGCGGGCCATCGGCCACTACGCCCGCAAGCACGCGCGCGGCTCGGTGGAGACCCGCGATCTGGCGCGCGCGATCGAAGACGCGACCGGCCGCAACGTCGACCGCCTGCTCGATCGCTGGATCGCCCGGCCCGGACACCCCGAGCTAGAAGGCCGCTGGACCTGGGACGAGGACCGCAAGGTGGGAACGCTCAGCTTGGCGCAGAAACAGCCGGTCACGCCCGAGACGCCGCTCTACGACTTTTCGGTCGGCGTCCGGTTCGAGGTGGAAGGCCGCGAGCGCGACGAACGCGTCGTCGTGCGCGAAGCCACGCACGCGTTCGAGTTCAACCTGCCGGCCCGCCCCACCCAGGTGATCTTCGATCCCGGCGACGTCGTGCTCAAATCGATCAAGCTCGACAAGAGCCGGCCCCTGTGGCGGCGACAGCTGGCGGCGGCGCGTCTCGGCATCGATCGGGCGCTCGCGGCGCGCGCGCTGGGCGATCTGCCCGATGCCGCCGGCGTCGCCGCGCTCGGCGCCGCGCTCGACGACGATCCGTTCTGGGGCGTGCGGGCGACCGCGGCGCGGGCGCTCGGCAAGACCCGACGCGACGAGGCCCGCGATCTCGTGATCGGCGCGCTGGCCGTGCCCCACCCGCGGGTGCGGCGCGCCGTCGCCGCCGCGCTGGGCGACTTCCTGGGGGACGACCGCGCCTCCGCGGCTCTGGCCGATCGGCTGCGCGCCGGCGATCCCAGCGTCTTCGTCGAGGCGGAGGCGGCCGCCGCTCTCGGGCGGACCCGCGCGCCGGTCGCGCTCGAGCTTCTGCCCGTCGTCGCGCTCCGGCCGTCCTATCAGGACGTCATCGCGAGCCGCGCCATCGAAGGGCTCGGCAAGAGCGGCGACGAGCGCGCGCTGCCGCTCATCCGTGCGGCCTGGCGCCCCGGGGCGGCGTTCCCGGCCCACCGGGCGCTGGTGGCGGCGCTGGCCGAACTCGCC
>CALAOV010000147.1 GCA_937889515.1 uncultured Myxococcales bacterium
GGTAGTGTCGAGCTGGGGTCATCCTCTGGTACGTCCTCGATTCATCGGCAGATCGAACAGACCCTTGATGCGTTCGGGTCCATCCCCATGCGTCAGGGAATACCACGGGCGGGCGCCTGGAAGGAAATCCGATGATTTCCGCGGCCGCCGCGGCCGGTCAGCCGGCGCCGGCCGCAGCCTCGAGCTTGGCCTGATCGGTGACCACCACGTGCCCGGATTCCTGGGCGATGAAGCCGGCCCGCTCGAAGCGGCGGAGGTGCTTGTTGATGCTTTCGCGGGTGACGCCGACGCGCCGGGCGAGATCTTGCTGGGAGATCTTTTGACCGATCCGCAGGCGCGACGGTCCGACCGGCTGTCCGTGCTCCGCCGCCATCCCGAGCAGGCATTTCGCGAGCCGGGCCGAAACCGGCAGGCCGGCCAGGTCGTCCGCCCACACGGTGAGCCGACGGAGGCGGGAAGCCAGCACGGGCAGCAGCGCGATGGCGATGCGGGGACGTTGCTCCAGGAGCTCCAGAAAGGACGCCCGCCCGATGCCGACCAGCTCCGTCTTCGTTATGGCCGTCACCGTCGCCGACGGGCTGCCCCCGTCGAGCAGCGAGACCTCCCCGATGATCTCGCCCGGACCGAGCTCGCGAATCGTGACCGTGCGCCCGTCTCGGCTCGCCACCGACACCGTGGCGCGGCCGCGCGCGATGACATAGACGCCGTCGCTCGGCAGATCCTGCTGGACGATCGCCTCGCGCGGCGCGCACTGCCGGATCCGGGCGCGGGCCGCGAGCGCCACCAGCGCCGGCAGGTCGAGATCGCGGAAGAGGGGAATCCTTTTCAGGATTTCGGGCTCCACCCCAACCACGGGGGGATGCTGGCACGAGGTTCTAGGAAAAGCGACAACCCTGTGAATACGTTCATATCGCGGCCCCAGCTGTCGGGACCTACTGGTGGCGCCCCCAGGGGTGCCAATGGAGAACACCAGATTCTCGACCGGGTTGGTGCGGCTGCAGCCGGACTTGCGGCGGCTCGCGTCGCGGCTGGCAACCAACGCGGTGGACGCGGCGGATCTCGCGCAGGCCACCTGTTTGCGCGCGCTGGAAAAGCGCCGACTCTTCGTGCGCGGGTCGGTGGGCGATCTGAAAAACTGGTTGCACAGAATCATGGTCAACCTGCATCGCGATCTGCATCGCAAGGGCGCGCGCGAGATGCCGGCCGACTGGCTCGAGGAGGTGGGTGCTCTGGAGGACCCCGCCCCGCCGGCCTGGTCGACCCTGGCCGACGAGGACGTCAACGCCGCCGTGGAGGGCTTGCGACCCCGCCTGCGCGAGGTTTACCGGCTGTTCGCGATCCAGCGCTACTCCTATGCGACCATCTCGAGGCGCCTCTGCATCCCGGTGGCGACCGTCGCGACCCGCATCTACCGCGCGCGCGCGCGGCTGCGGGCCGCGCTGACCGGCGGGGAGCGGCCGAAGGCGTAGAGCCGCGCGCGTGTGCGGCTCGGGTCACTTGCCCTGGGTGGCCCAGGCGAGCAGGCGCTCGGGCGACCAGGTGTTGGCGACCCGATCGGGGTCGACCCAGGCGCGCTCGGCATTCTGGGCGGCGAAGCGGACGCGGTCGAGCTCCTCCGCGCGGTGGGCGTCGCTGGTGAGGACGTAGGTCACGTCGTGCACGCCGGTGCGGCGGAGCGCCTCGACCGAAAGATCCAGCCGGGGGAGCGCGCCGTTGATCTCGAGCGCCGTGTGGGTCTCGGCGGCCGCGGCGCCCACGGCGTCCAGATCGAGATCGATGGGCGGCCGGCCGCCGATCATGCGGGCCGAGAGGTGGCCGATCATGCGCACCGTCGGATCGCCCATCGCCGTGACCACCCGTCTGGTCTGGGCGGCGCGATCGAGCTCGAAGTGATCGTGGACGGAGGCCAGGCACCAGTCGAAGCCACGCCGGAACTCGAGGTCGTAGTCGAGCTCGCCGTTCGGGCCGATGTTCAGCTCGACGCCGTGGAGTAGCTTGAGCGCGTCGCCCAGCTCGGCCTGGAGGGCGCGGAATCGTCCGCGCTGCTCGAGCAGGACCTCGCGGCTCACGCCCGAGAGCGTCCCTTCGGCGTGGTCGGTGACCGCCAGAACCCGGTAACCGCGGGCGATGGCGGCGGCGACCACCTCCTCGAGGGGCGAGCGTCCGTCGCCCGAGACGGTGGTGTGCAGGTGGAAATCGCCGATCACGGCGGGGAGAGACCGCGGCAGCCGGCCAGCTTCGGCCGCCTCGATCTCGCCGGCGTCCTCGCGCAACACCGGCGGGATGAAGGGGAGATCGAGGGCGCGGTAGATCCGCTCCTCGGTCTCGCTGGCGACCACCCGCCCGCCCTCGAGCTCCGAGAGCGCGTATTCGTTCAAGGTCAGGCCCCGCTGGAGCGCGCGCTGGCGCAGCTTGATGTTGTGGCCCTTTGCGCCCGTGAAGTAGAGCAGTGCCGCGCCCAGCTGCGCGGGCGCCACCACGCGCAGATCGATCTGCGTGCCGCGGCGGGTGACCACGCTGGTCTTGGCGGCGCCGCGCCCGAGCACGCGATCGGTGAGGCTCATCGACACCAGCGCCTCCATCACCGGCTCGGCCGCGTCGGCGGCCACGACGATGTCGACGTCGCCGATGGTCTCGGAAAAGCGGCGCAACGAGCCGCAGGTCGAGGCGTGCACGACGCCCGGCAGCTCGCGCAGGCGCGCCACGATCCGCTCCGCCAGCGGCAGCGCCACCGAGATCGGCGTGCGCCCGACGGCGCCCTGCGCCTCGAAACGTGCCAGCGCCTGAGCCAGTTTCTCCTCGGACTTCGGTCCAAACCCGCGCAGCGGCCGCAGCTGGTGCGTCGCGAGCACCCCGCGGAGATCGTCGATCGACTGTACGCCCAGCTCGGCGCGCAACCGCGACAGCGCCCTCGGTCCTAGGCCCTGAATCCGGAGCAGGGCCACCACCGAGGGCGGGTGTTTCTGCCGGAGCCCCTCCAGCTTGGCGACCCGCCCGGTTTCGAGCAGCTCGCGGATCTTCTCGGCCGTGCTCTTGCCGATACCATCGATCCGCTGCAGCTCCTTGACGGTGAGCACGCCCAGATCGGTGGCCTGCGCCGAGATCGCCTGCGCCGCGCTCTCGTAGGCGCGGACGCGAAACGATTGCGGGTCCCCCTCGTCGAGCAGGGTCAGCTCCGCCAGATCGCGCAACATCTCCAGCACGTCTTCCTTGCTGTCGGCCATGACGGGGAATCTACCGCGCTGGCCGAGGCGATCGAGCGGCGCCTGTTGTAGCCTTCGGACGTGGCCAGAAAAGCGCCGGGCGAGGGTGGAGGGAAATCGGCCGAGGCGGCGGAGACGCTGGTGGTGGCGGGGCGCGAGGTCCGGGTCACCCACCCGGACAAGCCCTACTTCACGCGCGAGGCCAAGCTCTCGAAGATCGATCTGGTCCGCTACTACCTCTCGGTCGCCGACGGCGCGCTGTCGGGAATTCGCGATCGCCCGATCGTGCTCAAGCGGTTCGTCGACGGCACGGAGGGGGACGCCTTCTATCAAAAGCGCGCGCCCGACAAGCGCCCCGACTGGCTGCGCACCGTGACCCTCTCGTTTCCGTCGGGCCGCACCGCGGAGGAGATGGTGGTCGACGACGCGGCCGGGCTGGCCTTCATCGTAAACCTCGGGTGCATCGAGCTGCACCCGCACCCGGTGCGCGCGGCCGACCTCGAGCACCCCGACGAGCTGCGCGTGGACCTCGATCCGGGACCGGGCGTCGCCTGGGCGGACGTGCGCCGGGTCGCGCTGGAGGTGCGGGCGCTCCTAGACGAAGTCGGCCTTGCCGGCTGGCCCAAGACCAGCGGCTCGCGCGGCATTCACGTCAACGTCCGCATCCACCCGCGCTGGACCTTCAGCGAGGTGCGGCGCGCCGCGATCGCGCTGTCGCGCGAGATCGAGCGGCGGGCGCCGACGCTGGCGACGTCGAAGTGGTGGAAGGAAGAACGCCACGGCGTGTTCCTCGACTACAACCAGAACGCCAAGGACCGCACCACCTGCTCCGGCTACTCGGTCCGCCCGGTTCCCGACGCGCGCGTCTCGGCGCCGCTCGACTGGAGCGAGGTCCCCGACTGCGAGCCGGCCGATTTCACGGTCGCGACGATGCCCGCCCGCTTCGCAGCCCGCGGCGATCCGCACGCGGGCATCGACGCCTCACCGGGCTCGCTCGAGGCGCTGCTCGAGCTGGCGGCGCGGGACCAGGCGGCCGGTCTGGGCGACGCACCCTGGCCGCCGCACTTCGCCAAGACGGCCGGTGAGGCGCCGCGGGTCGCGCCTTCGCGCGCGCGTTCCGCGGCCAAGCCCCGCGCGCCCCGAACGAAGATGCCGCTGGTCGTCGTCGCGAACTCTCCCAGCAAAGACCAGGCGCTGGCCGGTCTCGAACGCTGGAAGGCCCGGCACGCGGCGGTCGCAGAGAAGCTCGCGGTCGACGACGTGCTGGTCGATGCGATGCGGGGACGCTCGTCGACCTGGACGCGCATCCGGGTGAACCTGCGCCACGTCCCGGAGGACCTGCGCCCCGCCCCGGAGACGCCTGACCCCGACGACGATCCGACCCGCGAATGGCGCCGCCGCTGGGCCGAAGCGCGCCGCGCCTAACGCCCGGTCGCGAAGATCTCGGCCAGCTCCTGGGGCGCGACCACCTCCAGCTGCGCGTAGGTGCAATCACTCGGCGCCTTGTCGGGACGCCAGCGCCGAAACTGCCCGGTGTGCCGGAAGCGGGAGCCCTGCATGTGGTCGTAGCCGACCTCGACCACCAGCTCGGGCCGCAACGGCTCCCACCCGAGATCCTTCCCCTGACTCCAGCGACTCTGCGCGCCCGGCACCCGGCGCGGCTCGCCGTCGACCTGCTGCGCTTCGGCCCAGGCCCGCCAGGGATGTCCTTCGAGGGCGTTCTCGCGGTAGGGCGCCAGCGTCTCGACCAGCTCGCGGCGTTTGACCGTCGTGAAGCTGGCCGCCACTCCGACGTGTTGGAGAGCGCCGGCGTCGTCGAAGAGCCCGAGCAGCAGCGAGCCCACCGCATCCCGCTCGCTGCGCGCGTGCCAGCGAAAGCCGGCCACCACGCAGTCGCACTCCCGGTCGTGCTTCACCTTGAGCATCGTCCGCTTGTTCGGCTCGTAGGCGCCGGCGACCGCCTTCGCCATGACACCGTCGAGGCCGGCGCCCTCGAAGCGCCGAAACCAATCGGCGGCGACGGCGCGATCATCCGTCGCTGGGGTCAGATGAATGGGCGGCGCGATCGTCCCGAGGTGCCGCTGCAACAGCGCGCGCCGCTCGCCAAACGGCATCTCCCGCAAGTCGCGATCGCCCTCGCAGAGCAGATCGAAGAACACGATCGACGCCGGGATCTCGGCGGCCAGTAGCTTTACCCGCGAGGCCGCGGGGTGCAGGCGCATCTGGAGCGCCTCGAAGTCGAGCGCGCTCCCGCGCGAAAGGACGATCTCGCCGTCGAGGACACAGCGCTCGGGCAGCCCCGCCGCCAGCGCCTCGACCAGCTCGGGGAAGTACCGGTTGAGCGGTTTGCTGTCGCGGCTCTGGATCTGGATCTCGTCGCCGTCGCGAAACACCAGCGCCCGAAACCCATCCCACTTCGGCTCAAAGAGCCACCCCTCGCCCGGGGGCAGCTCGCCCACGCGTTTGGCGAGCATCGGCAACACAGGCGGATTGACCGGAAGCTGCACGCGCGGCCAGGCTAGCACGCGCCCCAGGTTGGTTGCCGTGGCGGGGCCCGCGGTCGCACGCGACTAGGTTCGAAGCTGCGGGCAGCTAGGGCTGTACCGCTTCGAAGGCCGAGAGCGGGACGTTCTTGAGATCGTTGATGGCGTCGGGCCAGCTGGCGCTGTCCTCGCTCTGGAAGAAGAACGTGCTCGAGCTGCCGCCGTTGTCCGCCAGGATGAGGCCGTACTTCTTGAACGCCTTGAGAAATATCTGCGGGACGGCGGCAAATCCGCTGATGTCGAAGCTGGCCTTGAGCCGCACGCGCGTGCCCATCGGTGGACCGCTCTTGCCGGCGAGCGGGCAGCGCCCAGCCGAGTGGGTCGCCGGCGGGACGGTGCTGTCGGCGCTGCAGGGGAGCGTGTAGCGGAGCGCATGGGTGATCTCGCCGGCCATCACCTCCTCGTAGCGGGCGAGCCCGGCGTAGATGGGGAGCCCCGCCGCGTCGGCGGAGGTCCAGCCGTCCGGCCGCTGACCGGTGCTCTTCTTCGTCAGATCCCAGTGCGCCCCGTTGCCGCAGTGCCAGCCGTCGCTGTCGTACTGGCAGGCGTACCCCTCGTACAGCTGGCAGAATCCCTGCTGCACGACCAGCAGGTGGCAATCGTCCGAGCAGCTGGTGGGATCGTCGGTGCCTTCGACGCGCGCGACGGTGGGTCCCGGAAACGGATAGGGCCCGGGATCGCTCTCGTCCGGGTACTGGTCGAACACCACCGGAACCTCGGCCTGATTGACGGGGACGACATTGATCGGAATGCCGAACCCCGGGCCAAAGTCGGGATGAATGTTCACCGCCCCGAGCATCGTGTTGATGAGCGTCGTGTTGGCCGCGTCCACGGCCGCCCCCGAGACGTCCGCGTTCCAGGAATCGTCCCCCGAGAACAGGCCGCAACCCGATGAGCCGATGAACCCCGATCCCGCCGCGCCGGACGAC
>CALAOV010000148.1 GCA_937889515.1 uncultured Myxococcales bacterium
GCCGTACATCAGCGCCGCGGGCGAGCTGAAGACGAAGCCCACGCAGCACTCGGTCATGAAGCTGCGTGAGATCGGCATCCAGGCGGACATCCTGCTGTGCCGCTCGGAGAAGGCGATCGAGCCGGCGCTCAAGAAGAAGATCGCGATGTTCACGAACGTCGCCGCTGATTGTGTCTTCTCGGCCGAGGACGTCTCGTGCATCTACGAGGTGCCGATCCGCTTCCACGCGGAAGGCGTCGACGACAAGATCGGCGAGCTGCTCAACATCTGGACGCGCGCGCCTGAGCTCACGGGCTGGGAGCGCGTCGTGCATCTGCGCAAGAGCCCGACGACCGAGGTCGAGATCGGCCTCGTCGGCAAGTACGTCGACCTCGTCGAGTCGTACAAGAGCCTCAACGAGGCCCTGATTCACGGCGGCATCGGCAACGAATGCCGGGTGAACCTGCACCACATCGACTCGGAGGAGATCGAGAAGCGCGGGGCGCCGGCGCTCCTGGCGGAGATGGACGGCATCCTGGTGGCGCCCGGTTTCGGCAGCCGGGGCATCGAAGGGAAGATCGAAGCCGTGCGGTATGCCCGGGAGCAGGGGGTCCCGTTCTTCGGCATCTGTCTCGGCATGCAGGTGGCGGTGATCGAGTTCGCGCGCAACGTGGCCGGGCTACGCGGCGCCAACTCGACGGAGTTCGACCCGCACCCGCCCTTCCCGGTGGTGGATTTTCTCCCCGAGCAGCGGACGGTCACCGACAAGGGGGCGACCATGCGCCTCGGCGCCTACCCCTGCGTGCTCTCGCCGGGATCGAAGGCGGCGGCCGCCTACGGCACCCACGAGATCAGCGAGCGGCACCGCCACCGCTACGAGGTGAACAACGATTTTCGCGAGGCGCTCACCGGCCACGGCATGTCGATCTCGGGCCTCTCACCCGACCGGCGGCTGGTGGAGATGGTGGAGCTGCCCCAGCATCCCTACTTCGTGGGCTGCCAGTTCCACCCTGAATTTCGCTCCCGGCCCCAGCAGCCCCACCCCCTGTTCCAGTCGTTCATCGCCGCGGCGCTTCGCGCCCGTCTGGGCGATCGCCGGCGTCGTTCCGCAGAAGCCGGCGCCGCGGCGCCGATCTGAACAATCTTCCCTATATCCAGCTAGTTAGGTTCTAGACGCACTGCCGGGGGCGGCTGTGCGGCGAGGTGAGTGCAATTCGTGTACCACCTGTCCGTTGACGCTTGTCCGCGGCGCCCGATAGGTGTTACAAAAGACCCGAGGGTACGCGGATCGAGATCAAGCAACAGCTCAGGCTTTCCCAGCAGCTGGTGATGACGCCCCAGCTGCAGCAGGCGATCAAGCTGTTGCAGCTTTCGCGCATGGAGCTCGTCGACATGGTGCGCGACGAGATGCTCGAGAACCCGATCCTGGAGGATTCGGTCGAGTCGGGGAGCGAGCAGGCGAACGCCGCCGAGGCGGCCCCCGAGGTCGACGGCAACGGTGCCGACATCGGGCACGTGGGCGAGACCGAGACGCCGGTGGTCGAGATCCGCGAGGACAAGATCGACACCACCTCCGAGGTGAAGGCCGACACCGCTACCGGCGAGGCGGTCAACGACTTCGACTGGGAGGGCTACCTCGACAACCAGGCGTCGGTCGCGCCGATGCCCTCCTACAAGTCCAACAACGAGGATCTGCCGTCGCTCGAGTCGACGCTGACCCGCGGGACGTCGCTCTTCGATCACCTGGAGTGGCAGCTCAAGCTCAGCCATTTCACGCTGGAAGAAGACGGCATCGCGATGCTGATCATCGGCAACCTGACGCCGGACGGTTACCTCGAGGAGCCGCTCGCCGATCTGGCGGAGGAGGCCACCGTCACCGTGGAGCTGGCGGAGTCGGTCCTCACGCGCGTGCAGGAGTTCGACCCGGTAGGCGTCGCCGCGCGCTCGCTCTCGGAGTGCCTGATGATCCAGGCGCGCCACGTGGGCGCCGACGACGACGTCGTGGTGGGGATCATCCAGAAGCACCTGACCAATCTGGAGAAGAAGAACTACCAGGCCATCGCCAAGGACCTCGGCCAGCCGGTCGAGGAGATCTACGAGGCGGCCAAGGTGGTCAAGGGGTTCGATCCCAAGCCGGGGCGCCAGTACACCTCGGAAGAGCCGACCTACATCACCCCGGACGTCTACGTCCACAAGATCGGCGACAAGTACTTCGTGGTCGCCAACGACGACGGGCTCCCCAAGCTCAAGATCTCCGATTTCTACCGGACGGCGCTGGCCGGGGGCCCCAAGGCGCGCGAGTACATCCAGGAAAAGCTGCGCAGCGCCCAGTGGCTCATCCGTTCGATCCAGCAGCGACAGCGAACCATCGGGCGGGTCACCGAGTCGATCCTCAAGTTCCAGCGCGAGTTTTTCGACAAGGGGACCGCGCACTTGAAGCCGCTCATCCTGCGCGACGTGGCCGAAGACATCGGTATGCATGAGTCGACCGTCTCGCGGGTGACCACCAACAAGTACGTGCACACCCCGCAGGGGATCTACGAGCTGAAATACTTCTTCAATTCCGGCATCTCCCGCACCGACGGGGACGACCTGGCGTCGGAGGCGGTCAAGCTCAAGATCAAGCAGATCATCGGCTCCGAGAGCCCCAAGAACCCGCATTCCGATCAGCGCATCGTCGAGCTGCTCAAGGACCAGAACATCGAGATCGCGCGCCGGACGGTCGCCAAGTATCGCGAACAGCTCCGCATCCTGTCGAGCTCCAAGCGGCGCGAAGCGTTTTAGCTCAGATGGGAACCCTGGGAGGGTTCCCAAACCCTCCCGCTCTCGGATTTATGGGAACCCGCCGTCGGTTTCTACGCGATTGGCCGGCGCAATTCCTGTTGCCCGACGGTAAAATGGGGTAAAAGGCCACCGCGTAAGGAGCCGAATGCAGCTCTCGACCACGTTCCGGCACATGGATGCTTCGCAAGCTGTGCGGGAGTACACCGCCGAGAAGCTGGAGAAGATCCGGAAGTATTTCGCCAAGGGCCCGATCTCCGCGCACGCGGTGTTCGCCGTCGAGCGTGGTTTCCACCACGTCGCCGAGCTCAACATCAAGCTGCCCAACGGGATCGCGATCAACGCCAAGGAGACGACCGAGGACATGTACTCCTCGATCGACCTGGCCGCGACCCGCATCGAGCGGCAGGTGCGCAAGTGGAAGGAGAAGATCCGCGACCACAAGCCGCACGGCGGGCCGGCGGCGACCATGCGCGAGCTGGTCATCCCGGCCGACGACATCGAGCCCGGTCACGCCAAGGCGGCCAATACGACAAAGTCGTCAAAACCGGCCAAGCCGGCACCCTCGGCCGGCTATCGCGTCATCAAGGACGAGAGCTTCATCGCCCGGTCCATGTCGATCGAGGATGCGGTCATGCAGCTCAACCTGCTGGGCGACGAGATCCTGGTCTTCACGGATGCGGCCACGGGAACCACGTCGATCCTCCATCGCCGCAAGGACGGCGACTACGGCCTCATCGAAACGGCGACGTTGACGACGGCCGGGAGCCCGCCTCGGCGCTGATCCGGCGGGCAGGCAGGAGCCATGAGGGTCATCGACTTTCTCCAGCCCGATTGCATCGTCGCCAACCTGGGCGCGACGACCAAGGGAGGCGTGCTGGCCGAGCTGTCCGATCATCTGGCCAAGGTGGTGCCGGGGGTCGAGGCCGGGGCGTTGCGCCATGTCCTCGAGGAGCGGGAGCTGCTCGCCTCGACCGCGATCGGCGACGGCATCGCCATTCCGCACGGCAAGCTCGACTCGGTCGGCCACCTGGTCGGTGCGCTGGGTCGGGCGGTCGAGGGGATCGAGTTCGAGTCGATCGACGGCAAGCCGACCCATCTGGTCTTCATGCTGGTGGCGCCGACCAGCTCGACGGGCGTGCACCTGAAGGCGCTGGCGCGGCTGTCGCGGCTGTTTCGCGACGCCGACTTCCGGAAGCGTCTCCTGGCCGCGCCGTCGAGCGAGGCGATGTACCAGGTCATCGCCGAAGAAGACGCCAAATACTGAGTGTGCTGTAATGGGCGAGCCTTGACGCCCACCCTCACGGTTCGATCGCTGCTCGACGAGGCGTCGGGGCTACGTCTGGTGCTGGTGGCGGGCGAGTCGGGCCTGGGGCGGAACATCGCGATCCACCGCATTCAGAAGCCGGGGCTCGCGCTGGCGGGCTTCGTCCGCCAGGTCCACCCGGAGCGGGTGCAGATCCTGGGCGCCACCGAGATCGACTATCTCGGCACCCTGACCGATGAACAGGCCCAAAAATCGGTCCAGGCTTTCTTCAGCCTCAACCCGGCCTGCGTCATCGTGACCAAGGGTCTCGAAGCTTCGCCGCTCCTGCGCGAGAGCGCCGACCACCTCGGGGTGCCGCTTTTGCGCACGCCGCTGGTCTCGTCGATCGCGATCGATCAGATCCAGAAGTACCTCGAGCTGCAGCTGGCGCCCACCGCCAGCATCCACGCGGTCCTGATGGACGTGCTCGGCATCGGCGTCTTGCTGCTCGGCAAGAGCGGCATCGGCAAGTCGGAGGCCGCGCTGGATCTGATCATGCGCGGGCACCGTCTGGTCGCCGACGATCTGGTGGAGGTGCGGCGGACTTCGGGGAGCCTCCTGGTCGGGTGGGCCTCGGAGCTCATCAAGCACCACATGGAGGTGCGCGGTCTCGGCATCATCAACATCAAGGACATGTTCGGCGTCGCGGCCGTCCGCGACGAGAAGCGGATCGAGCTGGTGCTGGAGCTGATCCGCTGGGACCAGAGCGAGAGCCACGATCGGCTGGGCCTCGACGAGATGGTCTACCCGATCCTGGACGTGCCGGTGCCCCTGCTGCGCATCCCGGTCAGCCCGGGTCGCAACGTCAGCTCGCTCATCGAGGTGGCGGCGCGCAACCGCCTCCTGCAGGTTCGCGGACACCACTCGGCGCGCGAGTTTCAAGAGCGCCTCGATCGCGCGCTGGCCGACGCGCGCGAACGACGCTGGCGGGACGACGTCGAGTGAGGCTGGTGGTGGTCACGGGCGTTTCGGGCGCCGGGAAATCCACCGCTCTGCGCACCCTGGAAGACCTCGGCTTCTACGCGGTCGACAATCTGCCGCTGCCGCTGGTGCCCAAGCTCATCGAGCTGCTCGGCAGCCGCGCCGACATCGATCGCGCGGCGCTGGGGCTGGACGCGCGCGGCGGCAGCTTCCTGGCGGGCGCCTCATCGCTGTTCGCCGATCTGCGCCAGTCCGGGCATACCGTAGAGGTGCTTTTTCTGGACGCCTCCGACGAGATTCTGATCCGCCGATTCTCCGAGACCCGGCGGCGCCATCCGCTCTCCGACACGGACATCCGCGCCGGCGTGGCCGCCGAGCGCCATGGCCTCGCGGCGCTGCGCGGGGAGGCGGACGCGCTGGTCGACACGGGTGCGCTCACCGTGCACGTGCTGCGCGCGCTGATTCAAGAGCGCTATGGCCGTGGCGAGGGGGACCTGGGGGTCACGCTGCTGTCGTTCGGGTTCAAGCACGGCATCCCCGCCGAGGCCGACATCGTGCTGGACGTCCGATTCCTGCCCAACCCGTTCTTCGTGCCGCAGCTGTCGGCGCTCTCGGGCGAGGACGAATCGGTGGCGCGCTTCGTGCTCGACGATCCCGCCGCCCGGGCCTACGTCGACCAGGCCGAGAAGCTCCTTCGGCTCTCCATCGAGGGGTTCGTGCGGGAGGGCAAGTCTTACGCGACGGTGGCCATCGGGTGCACCGGGGGCCGCCATCGTTCGGTGACCATCGCCAAGGAGCTGGGCCGGCGTCTGGGTGGCGGATTTTCGCTCTCGGTTCGCCATCGCGACATCCAGCGCGGCAGCTCCGACTGAAATAGTTGTAAACTCGTCGGCCTTATGCCCCCCGCGCCCGAGAGCGGCCCCCAGGTGGGCCTCGTCGTCGTCACCCACGGCAGCAGCGGTGCCTGTCTGCTCACCGCCGCGGCCGGCCTGGTGGGACCGCTGCCGGCGTCGACGTCCGTCTCGGTGGAGCTGACGGACAGGTTCGACGACATCGTCCGGCAGGTCGAGCGCGCCTGCCACGAGGTCGACTCCGGCGCGGGCCTGCTGATCCTGGCCGACATTCACGGCGCCTCGCCGTTCCGCGCCTGCTTGGCGATGTTTGACGGTACCCGATCGGTGGAGATCGTGTGCGGGGTCAACTTGCCGATGCTCATCAAGCTCGCCACCGTCTCTCGCCGGGGGATGGGCCCCGGCGAGATCGCCGAGATCATCAAGGAAGTGGGGAAACGATCGATCCGGCTCGGCTCCGAGCTGACCGGCAAGATCGCGCTGCCCCGGGAGGAACACCACTGACAATGCCCCGTTTCGAGCGTGAGGTGCAGGTGAGGAACCGGCTGGGGATGCATGCCCGGGCGGCCGTTCGTTTCGTGCAGACGGCCAACGCCTTCAAGTGTGAGGTCAAGGTGGTCAAGGACGACACCGAGGCCAACGGCAAGAGCATCATGGGCCTGCTGACGTTGGTGGCGGCGCACGGCGTGGTCATGAAGCTGGTCTGCGAGGGGGACGACGCCCAGGCCGCGGTGGCGGCCCTGGCCGACCTGGTCGGCAGTGGCTTCGGCGAGGGGATCGATCCGTGAAGAGCTCTTCTTCCGGGGCTGGGAGCGCTGCGTGGAGCGCCTAGTCGGCGTCGGCGCGTCGCCGGGGATCGCGATCGGGGTCGCGCACGTCCTGTCGAGCCGCCTCGACATCCACGAACGGCGCATCTCGGCGGAGCAGGTCGAACCGGAGATCCAGCGCTTCGAGCGGGCCCTCCTCGAGACCGACGCCCAGCTCGCCCGCATCCAGGCCCAGATCGCCGAGCGGGAGGGGGACGATCACCAGTACCGGATCCTCGAGGCTCACCGCCTCATGCTCTCCGACGTCCACCTGGTCGAACAGGCGCGCCGCCTGATCCGCGACGAGAAGACCTCGGCCGAGTGGGCGGTGCGCAAGGCCTTGAACCAGATCCAGGCGGTGTTCGAGCGGATCGAGGATCCCTATTTCCGCGATCGCAAGAGCGACGTCGCCCTGGTGGGCGAGCGCCTGCTGCGCACGCTGGTCGGCACCAACGATTCGATGTCGCCCGAGGAGGCGCCCAAGGGGAGCATCACGATCGCCCACGAGCTCGGGCCGGCGGACGCCGCGCAGCTGGGGCGGGCCGAGGCGGCCGGCTTCTGCACCGAGGGCGGCGGCCGCACGTCGCACACCGCCATCGTCGCGCGCGCGCTGGGCCTGCCCTACGTGGTCGGCGTCGAGGGGCTCGGGCACAAGGTCTGGTCGGGGATGACGCTGATCATCGACGGCCTGCGGGGCGAGGTGATCCTCGATCCCGACCCGGAGGCCCTGCGCCGCTACGAGGCGCGCTCCGACGTCCAGCGCAAGCGGGCGCACCGCCTGGGGGCCATCCGCGACGTCCCCTCGCAGACCCTGGATGGGACGGCGGTGCACCTGGCGGCAAACATCGAGATGCTGGAGGAGATCCCGATCGCCGCCGATCTGGGCGCCGAGTCGGTGGGCCTCTTCCGCACCGAGTTCCTGTATCTCGAGCGCAACGAGCTCCCCTCGGAGGACGAGCAATACGCGCACGCGGTGGCGGCCCTGCGGAGCGTGGGCGGGCGCAGCGTCACCTTCCGGACCCTCGACCTGGGCGGAGACAAGCTGCCGCCCTCGGTGCGTATGCCGGTGGGCACCAACCCGGCGATGGGGCTGCGGTCGATCCGCTATTCGCTCTGGCGGACCGATGTCTTTCGCACCCAGCTGCGCGCGCTCTACCGGGCCGGCGCCGTGGGGCCGATGCAGATCCTGTTTCCCCTCATCTCGGGCGTCGCGGAGCTGCGCCAGGCCAAGGCGCTGTGCGAAGAGGTCCGCCAGGAGCTGGCGCAGGGCGGGATCCCCCACGGCGACCACATTCCCCTGGGCGTCATGATCGAGACGCCCAGCGCCGCGCTGATCGCCGATCTGCTGGCGGCCGAGTGCGACTTCCTCAGCATCGGGACCAACGACCTCATCCAGTACACGCTGGCCGCCGATCGCGAGGACGAGCACGTCGGGTACCTCTACCACCCGCTGCACCCCGCGATCCTGCGCGCGCTGCGCCAGACCGTGGTGGGCGCAGAGAAGGCGGGCAAACCGGTGGCGATGTGCGGGGACATGGCCGGCGATCCGATCCTGGCCTGGGTCCTGATGGGCCTGGGCTTGCGGAATCTCTCGATGGCGCCGCGGCAGATCCCGGTGGTCAAGGCGATCATCCGGGCGACCGAGATCGCCGACGCCGAACGGCTGCTGGCCCAGGCGCTCACGATGTCGACCGAGACCGAGATCGAAGAGCTGGTTTACGGCGCCATGAACAAGCAGTTTCCTCTCGAGCTCACCGACGGCGAAGAGAACCAAGGTGACAACCAAGGGGACAGTCCGGCCGACCATCCGGGCGACCCCCAAGCCCACGACCCCGCCGAGGGCCGATCGCTCGAGTGAGCCTGTCCGACAAGCCGCAGATCCGGCGCGCGCGATACGAGGATTGGTCCAGCATCTCGCTCTTGCTGCGCGAGGTCGACGATCTGCACGCCGCGCTGGCCCCCCAGTATTTTCGAGCCGCCACCCGGGCCGAGAGCGAATGGCGCCGCGTGCTCGCCGATCCGACCGCAGCGGTGCTGGTCGCCGCCACCGGTCCGTCGGCCGCTCTCCCACTCGGGTTTCTCACCATCCGCGTCTACGACACGCCGGCCGACCCCGCCATGGTGCCGCGCCGGCGCGGCCACGTCGAGACGCTGGTCGTCGATGCGGGCCACCGCCTGTGCGGGATCGGGCGGCTGCTGCTGGCCGGGGCGACGGACTGGGCGCGCGGGCAGGGCGCCGTCGAGCTGGTGCTCACCACCTGGTCCGGCAACGCCGCCGCCGACGCCTTCTACGAACGTCTCGGCTACCAGGTCCTCTCCCGGGTGCTACATCGGCGGATCTAGGCCGCCGTCGTCGGGCGTCGGGCGGCGCTCGCGCGGCGGGACCAGATCAGATAGAGCAGCGGCGCGCCGAGCAGCGAGTAAGAGATGAGATGACCGATGCGCCCGTCGGGTCCGAACACCTCGGTCGCGTCGTGGAAGGCCTGGCTCCCCTTGATGACGCCGCTCTCGGCCAGCTCGTGGACGCCGTAGATCATCAACTGCACCAGGAAGAGACCCAGGAAAAGCGCCGTCACCTTGAGGATCACGCCCAGGTTGAGTCGCCGTCCGTAGCGGGTCCAGCTCCAGGCGACCGCGGCGGCGACGGCCAGACCCAGGATCGCGCCCGTGACCACCAGGATCGCCTGCGCCCGGACCTCGCCCGCGCGCAACGCCAGCGCTTGCACGCCCAGGAAGAACACCGCCTCCAGCCCCTCGCGGGTGACGAGCAGGGCGGTCACCAGCGCCACGCCGGCGATCGCCCGTCCGGAGGGGGCTGTCCCCGCGGCCCCGACGGCCCGCTCGACCCGCGCCTCGATCTCGCCGCGCATGTGCCGCCCCATGCGCAGCATCTGCCAGAGGAGCGCACCCACCACCCCCGCGGCGCAGAGCGCGGCGATCCCCTCGTAGAGCGGCTGGTTCGGGACCTGCAGCCAGAGCCAGGCGCCCGCCGTGCAGCTCACGACCGAGATGGCCAACCCGATCTTCACGCCGCGGACCAGACCGGCGCGGCCGCTCTTCTTGAGGTAGGCGATCACCACCCCGACGATCAGGAACGATTCGATCCCTTCCCGGAAGGTGACCAGCAGGGCCTGCAGCATCGGCCGACGAATATAGCGTGATATCGTCGCCGTCGAGGAGGATGCGATGCGACGAACGACGGTGATCGCCGCTCTGGCGCTGGCGCTGCTCATGCCGATGGTCGCGCGCGCCGACGAGGCCGCGGGACATTACAACCTGGCGCTGCAGTTCAAGCGCGAGGGGAAGACGGCCGAGGCGATCGGGGAGTGCGAGACGGCGGTCAAGCTTCGCCCCGACTACGCGGCCGCGCACTTCACGCTGGGCAATCTCTACCGGGCCACCGGGGACTACCAGAAGGCCGCCGGCGAGTACGAGGTCACGGTCAAGCTCCAGCCTCGGGATGCCCCGGCGCACGCCAACCTGGGCGCCGCCTACGCCCGGATCAAACGCCCGGACGACGCCATCCGCGAGCTCGAGGTGGCGATCGGGATCGCGCCCGACGACTACGAATCGCAGATCTCGCTCGGGTTCGCCTACAAGCAGAAGGGCGACTACAAGCACGCCATCGAGCATCTCGAAAAGGCCACCACCATCAAGCCCGACGACGCGCAGGGCTGGACCAACCTGGGGGTTGCCAGGTCGAAGACGGACGACAAGGAGGGGGCCATCGTGGCGCTCAAGAAGGCGCTCGCGATCAAACCCAACGACGCCGAGCTGCACTTCGACCTGGGCGCCGTCTACCGCCGGCAGCGCAAGACCGACGAGGCGATCGCCGAATATCAGGTGGCGGTCCAGAAGGACCCGCACTACGCCAAGGCGTATTACGACCTCGGCGTCATGTACTCGCAGGAGCGCAAGGGCCCCGAGGCGCGCGCCGCCTTCGAAAAGTACATCGAGTACGGCTCCCACGAAGACGCCGCCTCCCGCAAGGACGCCGAAGAGCGCCTCAAGACCTTCAAGGGCACTTCAGACGGCCAGGCCGCGCACCCGTCGAAATAGCGGGGCCGGCTAGAACTTCACGCCCATGTAGACCCGGAGGATCTGGGCGGCGCTGGGGTCGGCAGCGTCGGGGCCCCACAGCGGCCCGGGTCGGCCGAGCGCGCCCAGCGGCCAGAGGACGCCCCAGGTGAACCCGGCGTAGAAGCCCTCGGCGGTGTTGCGGTAGCCGGCGCCGACGTCCGTCTCGATGCCGTAGGACAGCGAGTCGCCCGGGGTGGAGACGGGGACCTGGGCCATGCTGTAGATGACGCTGCCGTTGAGGCCGACGGCGCGGGTCTGTCCCAGATCGAACCAGTAGGCCGCCGACGGCTTGAAGTAGGTGGCGTTGGTGACGGTCCCCATGATGTGGCGAAAGAGGATCTCGTCGACGTGGTAATCGGGCGAGAAGTGGAGGTCGTGGATGGCGTTGTCGCCGGCCGGCTGCTGGATGTAGCGCCAGCGGTAATTGAGGTACTGGCCGGGATCCGAGGCCTGATCGCCGGTGGCGCCGCCCACCTCGAACCCGACGAAGAACGAATCCTTGAACAGCCTCAGCTCGCTGGCCACCACCCAGCCCGCCTCGGCCAGCGTGAGCTCGTGATCCTGGGCGGACAGGGCGCCGGGATGCAGGATGCGCCCGAAGATCCCGATCCCCTCCGCTTCGATGGTGAGCGCCTTGTAATAGAGCTTGAACCAGACGTCCGGCGTCACGCTGATGCCGTCGAAGGCGATGGCGCGCGGCAGCTGATCCGGGGTGGTCGGCTGCGGGCCGTAGGGCGAGGCGGTCTGGTCCGTGGTGGCGGGAACCACCGTGTTCCCCTGGTTGCGGTAAACCACCTGGAGGCCGTAGTTCAGCACCAGATCGCCCCGGTCGATACGCTCGCGCAGCGCGACCGGGTTCTCGATGCGGGTGATCGACGCCATCAGCTCCAGCACGTCGTCGTTCTGCGACAGGTCATACGGATAGCCGCTCGGGTCGTCGCGCCCGAGCGAGAGCTGCTGCGTCGTGTAGCCCTGCGCGCCGAGGTCCCAGGCGGCCGCGATCTGGTGGCCGTAGATGGTCGTCAGCGCCATGACCCGGTCGACCGTCGTGCCGACGTCGCAGTCGGCGCAGCCGCCGTCGTTGTAGAAGATCCCGCGGCCCCAGTGCCAGGGCATGCGGCCGAACCGGAGCGATCCGAACTCGGAGTCGACCTCGGCCCAGGCCCGCTTGGCGACGATGCTGGAGGTGAAGCCGTTCTGCCCGACCTCGGGGGCGTCCTGGGTGGTGGAAAGGAAGGCGGAGGGCGCCACGCCTGGCATCGACGTGGGCGAGACGGCCGAGCTGCCGGTCGTCATCGAGGGCGGGCGGTTGAAGCCTTGGATCCCCGCCAGCGAATCGGGTGTCGATCCCAGGATCGTGTTGTCGAGGACGTCGAACTGGGCGTGGATGCGAACCTGATCGGTAATGTTGAAGGTGGGCTCGAGGCGGAAGCGGATGTTCGCGCCGCCGATGTCCTTGTGCGAGCAGTTCTGCCCGGGGTTGTTGGGAGTGGGCGAAGTCGGGGAGATGGTGACCCCGGCCGCCGGCGCCGGGCACTCCAGCGGCAGCGGGAAGGGGGGCAGGCCGTAGTTCGTCGTTCCCGGCGTCGTCGAGCCGCTCGGCACGCTCGAGTACCCGAGCCCCAGAGCGAAGTCGTGCATGTAGTCGCTGCGCAGACGCAGGTAGCCGCCCAGCTCGAAGATCTGCATCTTGCGGCGATTCTGCTCGGGATAGCCCGAGAGCGGCTCGAGGTCGACCGGCCGGTTCTCTTCGGGGGCCTCTTCGGCGGGGCCTTCTTCCTTTTCCGAATTCTGGCTGGGCGGAGGTTGCATGCCGCCGCCGGGCCCGCCGAAACCGCTGGGGCCGCCGCCCATCTGGGCGCTCGCCGGGCGGACCAGCCCCAGCAGCGCCGCACTGGCCAGCGCCAGGCGAACCGATTTGCGGTTCACGCGGCCGACCCCGCACACAGCTCGAACAGCACGCCGCCGGTGGAGGCCGGGTGCAAGAAGGCCACCTCGTGGCCGCGCGCGCCGGGCCGTGGGGTCTCGTCGATGAGCCGCACGCCAGCCGCCTTGAGCGTCGCCAGGGCGGCCCGCAGATCGTCGACCTCGAAGCAGACGTGGTGCAGTCCCGGTCCGCGGCGCGCCAGGAAGCGATCGAGACCGGCGTTCCCGCGGGGTGCGCAGAGCTCGAGCGCGGTCGCGTCGCCGGGGGCGTGGCCGCGCTCCGCGCCTTGCGCGTTGCCGGCGGCGTCGGTCAAAAGAAAAGCGACGTCGGTCGCCTGCCCGGCCAGGTGCTCGCGGGCGCCCGTCGTCAACCCGAACAGCGCGGTCAGCCCGTCGGCGCAAGCGTCCAGGTCGGCGACCGCGATGGCGATGTGATCGATGCGCTTGACCTTGATCATCTGTTGGCGACGGAGACGCTGTGCCCGGATGGCTGCCGGGGCCGAAAAGGCCCGCACCTTATATCAGCCCCGCTTGCATTTGAAAGGTGGAATGCTGCGGCAGCGCCTTTAAGATCATGCCGATGCCTACGACCGGCGCCGCGCTGTCTCGGTTGCCTCGCGACCCTCGGAAGTCTCGTCGGAAGTCTGGTCGCAAGTCCCGCCCGCACCCGGCATCGACGGGGCGCCCGTGACCGCGCCGTCGTCCCTCGGGCGGTTGGCGGGACAGCTCCTGTCCGTGGGTTTCGACGAGACCGTGGCCCCCGGAGAGCTGCTGGCGCGCATCGCCGCCTCCCAGGTCGGGGGCGTCATGTTGTTTCGACCGAACATCGTCGATCCGCCGCAGGTGGCGTCTCTGGTGGCCACGCTGCGGGCCGCGTCGCCGCCGGACGCGCCGCTCCTGGTGTCGATCGATCAGGAGGGGGGCCTGGTCCAGCGGGTGCGCGCGCCGGCGACGGTCTGGCCGCCGATGCTGGCGGTCGGCACGGCGGGCGATGTCGCGCGCACGGCCGCGGTAGGGCGGGCGCTGGGCGAGGAGCTGGCGGCGCTGGGCATCGGCTGGGACTTCGCGCCGGTGCTCGACGTGCACACCAATCCGGGCAACCCGGTCATCGGAAATCGCGCGTTCGGCACCACGCCCGGGGTGGTGTCGGCGCAGGCGCTGGCCTTCTGGCGCGGCCTGCGCGCCGCGGGCCTGGTCGGCTGCGGCAAACATTTTCCCGGTCACGGGGACACCCATACCGATTCGCACCACGACCTGCCGGTGGTCGAGCACGATCTCGAGCGGCTGCGGCGGGTCGAGCTGGCGCCGTTTGCCGCCGCCGCGCGCGCCGGAATGGAGGCGTTCATGACCGCGCACGTCCTGTACCCGGCGCTCGATCCCGATCGTCCGGCCACGCTGTCGCGCCGCATCGCGACCGATCTGCTGCGGGGGGAGCTGGGCTTCCGCGGCGTCCTGGTGTCGGACGATCTCGGGATGAAGGCGGTCGCCGACCGATATTCGATCGAAGAGCTGGCGGTGGGCGCGATCGAGGCCGGCGTGGACCATCTGCTGGTTCGCGGCCCGGTCGGGCGCCAGATCGCGGCGTTCGAGGCGATCGTGCGCGCCGCCGAAGCTCGGAGCGAAGTCCGCGCCCGGGTCGAAGAAAGCGCCGCCCGCGTGGCCGCGCTCAAGGCCGCTTGCTCCGTGCCCAGGCCCGCGCCGGGCGCCATGCTTCCGTCGCTGCTGGGCACGCCGGCGCACCGCGCGCTGGCCGGGTCCTTCGCGTCGGGCTCGCCTTCGGCGGCCGCGGGCTCCCCGGCCGCCGACAGCTAGCCGGGACGCACAAACGAGAAGGTGTGATCGGCCGGGTTTTGGCCTATTCTGTCGCTCGCCCGCACCGTCTCCCCCCAGGAGGTTCGCTTATGGGTCTTCGCTTTGTACCGGTGCCCCCGGTGTCAGCAGCGCTACGCTCTTTGGCTGTTTGTTTGACCGTTGGAGCCGCGATCGGTTGCGCGGGCAGCGGCAAAGGGGGCCCCAGCGGCGGAGGCGGATCGGCGGCCGGGGGGAAGACCGGCAGCGGTGGCGCCGCCGCCGGCACGACCGGCAGCGGAACCGCGGGCACGAGCGGCGCGGCGGGGACCACGGGCAGCGGCGGCGCGACCGGCGTCGCTGGCGCCGGCGGTGGAAACGTTACCGGCACCGCCGGCACCGGGACCACCGGCGCGGCCGGTACAGGCAGCGGGAGCGCCGGGACGACCGGCGTCGCCGGGACGACCGGCTCGGGTGGCACGACCTCGGTCGTCGACGCTGCCACCAGCGACGCCGCCTGCCAGAGCGCCAGCTACACCTTCGCGCCGAAGATCCCCTCCGTACTGATCCTCGTCGATCGATCGGGCAGCGTATTCGACTCGGCCACCACCGGCACTTTCTTCACGCTGCGGACGGCGGTTGAGGCGGTGGTTGCGCAGCTCGGCAGCCAGGTACGGTTCGGCGTGGCGTCCTTCGTCGGTGACCACTCCAGCGGGTCATGCGCGCTCAACTATCAATCCGTTCCTATTGCCCCGGACAACGCGGCTGCGATCAAGACCGCCTACGACGGATGGGGTCCGCTTCTTCCTTACGGTTCGACGGCCGACACACCAGCCGTCGAGGCCATCCCGATGGTCAAGGCGGCGCTGCAGGCCGATTCTGGAACGGGCCAGAAATACATGATGGTCGTGACCGACAGCGAGACAGACTTTTGTGACAACGGGAACCCACTCTGCCCGGCCGATGCCGTGACGTACATGATTCAGGATATGTACAGTTCAACCCCCAGCATTGGCACCTTGGTTATTGGGCTGCCAACTACCCTGAACTCGATCGGCGCGGCGGTATTGAAGGACTTTGCGAACGCGGGAGCGGGACAGGGGGTCCTGGTTCCGGCGGGCTCTGGCGCGACCACGGCGACGGATGTCTACAACCAGTGCAACGGAACGGGTACCGCCGCCGGCAGCGACTCGTGGTCGAGCCTTCACGCCGCTGCCGGAAGGACCGCAAGCCAACCGCTCGCCACCTACTCGGCAACGGGCGGCACGGCGACTGTCTTCTCGCCCGGTTCGACGTCGGAGACGGACCTCGAGAATGCGATCTCGGCCGCGATCTCGGGCGTCAAGAGCTGTACCTTCGATCTCAGCGACGTCGGCGGCAGGTCGATCAAGGTGGACACCACCAAGCTCGCGCAGGCCCACGTCACGATCGAGGGGGCCACCATCCCGCTCGACGCCACCAACGGCTGGACCGTCAACGCGAGCGCGCCGAGCACGCTCTTGCTGAACGGCACCGCCTGCACGACCTGGCGTATGCCGACCAACAACAACATCGACTTCGCCTTCCCCTGCAGCACGATCATCTTCGAGTGACTCCCATGAAAAATCACTGGTCCGTCTTTTTTGGGAGCCCGACCCTGGTCTTGATCGCGGCGGCGACCTTCGGGTGCAGCGCGGGCGTCAAGTCCCCGACCGGGTCCGGAGGCACCTCCGGCGCGGGCGCGTCGGCCGGGAGCGCGGGATCGACGGGCAGCGCCGGCTCTGGCAACTCGGGCGGCGGCTCGACCGGCAATTCCAGCGGTGGCGTCGACGCGAACATCAGCGCCGATGCCGCCTGCGCGACCTCGTCGGCGGGCGCGGAACCCGTCCCCCTCGATCTCTACTTCCTGATGGACAGCTCGAAGTCGATGCTGGACGCGACGGGCGCGGGAACGACCAAGTGGGCGGCGGTCAGCTCGGCGCTTGATACCTTCTTCAACGACTCGGGCTCGGCCGGGCTCGGCGTCGCGCTCAAATATTTCCCCGACGAGCAGCCGGCGCCGCCGGCCACCTGCACGATGGACGCGCAGTGCACGATCGGCGCCAACAGCTACGGCCCCTGCGACCGGCGCCAGACCTGCGTCGCCGCCGGCGGTTCGACCACGCAGGTCAGTCCACTTTGTTTGACCGCCGCGACCGATTGCAGCGGGGGAACGCTCGACTGCGCGCTCATCCAGGACTGCGGCAACAATAACTACTGCGCGGCCGGCCCGTCGGCGCCCGCGAACGTCTGCACCAAGCCCGGTACGAGCACCGCCTGCGCCACCTTCCCCGGCTACTGCCACCTGCGTGACATCTGCGCCAGCTCCGACTACGCGACGCCCAACGTTCCAATCGAGACGCTGCCGGACAACGCGAACGCGAACGCCCTGGCCAACTCGTTGACCGCGCATACGCCGGACGGCTACACGCCCACCGGCCCGGCGCTGACCGGCGCCGTCTCCTGGGCGCGGCAACAGCTCACCAACAACCCCGACCACAAGGTTGCGATCGTGCTGGTCACCGACGGTTTGCCCGGCGGCTTCATCCCCGGGTTTCCGCCCGCCGAGTGCGCGCCCAGCGACATCCCGGGCATCTCCACGATCCTGAGCGGCGCAGCGACGGGAACCACTCCGATCCTCACGTTCGTGGTCGGCATCTTCAACCCCGCCTCGGCGGAGGGGCAGCTGGCGCCGTCGAATCTCATGTCGCTCGCGACGGCGGGCGGCACCGGGAGCGCCGTCGTCATCGACGTTACGCAGAATAACGTCACCCAGCAGCTACACGACGCTCTCAAGCAGGCGCAGACCAAGGCGATCGCCTGCTCGTACAAGATCCCGGCCGCGACCCATGGGACGGTCGACTACGGAAAGGTGAACGTTCAGTTCACCAGCGGGGCGGGGGCGGTGACCACCATCGGCCAGACGACCGGCAAAGGCGCCTGCAGCGCCGGCGGCTGGTACTACGACATCGATCCCGCGGTGGGGACGCCGACCCAGATCATTGCCTGCGATTCGACCTGTTCGCAGTTCCAGACCGACACCAGCGGCAGCGTAGAGATCGTGCTCGGCTGCATGACCATCAAGGTCGGATAGTCGGCTAGTCGGATAGACGGCTAGCCGGGTCAGCGCAGGCGAGTCACACCCGCACGCCGGCCGCCAGGCCTTCGCCGGTCGGCAGCACGGTGGCGCGGAACT
>CALAOV010000149.1 GCA_937889515.1 uncultured Myxococcales bacterium
CCATCCCAATGTTTGATCATGGCCAGTCGATCTGGTCAATTTAAAAGCGGTCTAGTGCCTGGGCGGCCTGGCCGCCATCGGCATGCCCGGCATGCCCGCGCCCGGCGGCATCATGCCCGCGCCCGGCGGCATGCCGGCGCCCGCCGCCGCCGCCGCACCTTTCTTGAGCTCGTCGGGCTTGATCAGGATCCGATCGACCGCCCATTTCGGGGCGGTGTAGACGTCGGCGGTTCTGGCGCTCGCGACGTAGTAATTGATCTTGTCCTTGGTCTCGTCGCCGACGCGGATCTGACAGGCCGGCGCCTTGCCGCTGCCGCCCTTGGCCTTGATCGAGATGACGGCCTTCGGTTTGGCGAGGCCGTTGTTCTTTAGCGACTGATCGTCGGCGAAGCCGTTCCCCTTCCAGTCCTTGAAGCCGCCCGCGATGGGGGTGACCTTCGAGCTGTCGATCTCCAGCTTGGCCGGCTTGGTCGCCTTCCAGTCGGCGCCGCCTTTGACCAGGGTGTAGGAGCGGTCCCCGGCGTTGACCGCGATCTCGGTGAGGTCGGCGGCGGCCACGTCACACAGGGTCTTGTCGCGGAATTCCATCGGCCGCTTGTTGATGCGTTCGAGGTTGTACTTCTTGACCAGGAAGATCTGCGGCGCGTCGGCCTTCTTCACGTAGACCTGATCCTCGCCCTTCTTGCCGCCGATGAGCACCGTTACGCTCTTGTTGTCCTTGTCGCCGGCCTTCGTGCCCAGGGTCACCGTCAACGACGGTGGGGCCAGCCCCGCCTCGGCCAGCGTGACACCGTCGGCGAAGTCGTTCGTCTTCCAGGATGCCATCGCCGAGGCGATGCTGTTCGGGACGGCCGCGTCGAGCTTCTCGATTTTCAGCGAGGACTGGGTGACCTCCCACTTCTCGTCTTTCCCCTCCTTTGTCCCCGTCTTCTGGAGGGCGATCTTGGAGCCGTCGTTGGCCATCACCTCGATGCGCGCGGCGTCCGCCATGGGAAAGGTCACGATGCTCTTGTCGCGCCAATCGGCCGGGCTCTTGTCGTAGGCGTAGCGGGTGATTCCGCTGGCCCGCCAGGTCTCGTCCTTGCCGCTCGGGCGGACCATCGTTCCCGCTCCGACGCTCTTGCCAATGACCAGATCTGCCAGCACCCGATCGTCGTGCTTGGCGACCACCCGGACGCCCGATTTGTCGTCGACCTCGAACTCCGCCTGCTTGGTCTTCTGATCGGTGACCAGGTCGGAGATGTCCATCTTGCCGAGATCCTCGAAGGCGGCCTTGGCGATCGCCTCGTCGGCCGCGTACGCGACCGGCGCGGTGACCCGGTACTTGCCGGCCTGCCCCTTGAGGGTGGTGGTGGCGCTGCCCTTGGTGACCTCGAGGCTGGTGATCTCGGCCGGGTCGAGCTTGGGGATGGGATGCGGATGGTCGGCGGCACGCTCGCCCTTCTCGGGCTGGCGGAGCGCGAACAGAGCGAGGGCCGCGAGGGCCACGAAGATGCCGAGAGCGGTGCCAGTTTTTCGGTTCATAGCGTCTGACCCTGTCGTCGTGAGCGCCGAATCTGCCGGCGGAGGAGACCGAAGCCGATGAACATCAGCGGGACCCCGACGATGTTGATCGCCTTGACGGCGGTGACGGTGCCGTCGGAGGCAACTTCGATCGGCCGCGCGCTGACCGTCTTGCTTCGCACCGGCGTGAGCGCCTCATCCTCCATGGTCCAGCTGATGGAATTGAACAGCATCTGCGCGCCACCTTGATAAAACGGCAGGTAGCGCGACAGTTGCAGGTACTCGTCGGAGGCGAAGTCCGAGTCGCCGACCACCACCAGGCGAACCGGCTTGCGCGACTCGGAGGGCGGCATGTTCTGCGGCTCGGGCATCGACATCCCGGGCGCCGGCCCCGGCGGCGCATAGGCGCTCTTGAGTGGACCCTGGTAGGCGTAGGCCAGGCCGTAGCTGCCGTGCTCTTTGCCTTCCTCGACCGGGACCATCGGGGTGAAGGCGAAGAAGCCGGTCTGCTTCCAGGCGTCGGGCGAAGAGTGCGCCAGCGTCCAGAGGCGCGCCGCCGATCCGCTCGGGGGCTTGCCATCGGCCAGCGGCCCGACCAGCTGGACCGAGCTGGCGAACGGGAAGACGATCACGTTGACGCCCGACAGAACCGACATGTCCTTGTCGGTCGGGTCGGTCTTGACGCCCACGAACTCCGGGAGGTTCTTGAGCATCTTGCGCCCGCCCACGTCGACCGCGCCCGGGACGTTGAGCTTGTCGAAGACGAAGTCCTCGCCGATCTTGAACCCGTATTTTTCGAGCAGCTCGTTGAGCCCCACCTGATTGGCCTGGCCGGTCTTCATCTGCGCCAGCTGGGGCGGCATGCCGCCCTGCGTGCGCGGCGAGGAGAGGACCATCCCGTCGACCAGGAAGATTGCGCCGCGACCCTTCATGAGGAAGGCGTCGATCTCGTGGCGACCCTTGTCGTCGAACGGCTGCTTGGGTCCGCCCACCACCAGCGCGTCGACGTCATCGGCGATCGGCGTGGTCGAGGGGTTGACCGTGGTCGAGTCGAACTCCTGGTCGACGAAGTGCTTGATGAGCGTGAACCCCTGGGAGAGGTCCTGCTCGCCGTGGCCGGTCGTGAAGGCGACCTTGCGCTTCTTCTGAGTCATTCGCTTGATGAGCGACGAGATCTCGTATTCGATTCCCTCGGTCTGGGCGATCTCCGGGATGGCCTCATCCGTCCCCTGATACTGGAAGCAGAGGCCGAGATAGTAGGTGCCGACCTCGAACTTCTGCTCACGCATCACCTGGATCTGCAGCTTCTGCACCTTGCAGGCGGCGGCCTCGTCCTCATACTTCTTGTCGCTGGCGGGATCGAACGACTCGAAGCGGAGCTTGCCCTTCGAATAGGTGTGGTAGTCGTCGAGCAGGTCCCGCAGGTAGCGGCTCACGTTGGCCAGCTCGGGCGGCAGATCCTTCGAGATGTACGCCTTGACCGTCAGGTAGTCGGGCATCGTGGCCACGATGGTCTTCGAGGCCGGCGACAGCGTGTAGACGTGGTTCTCCGTCAGATCGAGCCGACCGAACAGGCGGGTCGAGATCAGGTTCACCGCCACCACCGCGCCGATGGTGAGCAGCACGTACGCCGTCGCGTTCGAGGCCGACGAGCGCTTGCGGCTGTTCATCTTGCTGCGCGGCGTTTCGGGGGTCTGGTCTGTCGACGCCATGGCTACCTCCACCGCCGGGACTCGAGAGAGAGCGTGGCCACCAAAAGGCTGACGCCGATCATCGAGAAGTAGTAGACGAGATCGCGGGTGTCGATCACGCCGCGGCCGATGTTCTCGAAGTGGCCGTCGATGCTGAGGAAGGCCACCAACCCCTGCCAGGACTGGGGCAGAAACTGGGTCAGCCGCCCCAGCAGGTACAGGCCGAACGAGATCGCGAAGGCCACGATGAACGAGACGATCGAGTTGCGCGTGAAGGACGAGGCCATCACGCCGATCGCGACGTAGGCGCCGCCCATCAGCACCAGGCCCAGATATCCGCCGATGGCCGGGCCGCGATCGAGCGGGCCCAGCGAGCGAACGGTAATTGCGAAGATCAGGGTCAGCCCGAGCGCCGTGCAGAGCAGCGCCATCGCCGCCAGGAACTTGCCCACCACCACTTCCCAGTCGCGCACGGGCAGGGTGATGAGCAGCTCCAGCGTGCCGCTGGCTTTCTCGTCGGCCAGCAGACGCATCGTGATGGCCGGAACCATGAACATGAAGAGCAGCGGCATGATGTTGAAGAAGGCCCGCATGTCGGCCTGCTTCTCGACGAAGAGCTGGGTGAAGAACAGGTAACCGGTCAGGATCGTGAAGACGGTCACGACGATGTACGCCACCGGCGAGTTGAAGTAGGTGCGGATCTCTCGCCGGGAGATCACCAGCGCGGGGCTCATGATTTGCCTTTCTCGACCGAGGACTCGGCGCCGGGCTCGCCGGCGATGTCACCGGTGGTCAGGTTGCGGAACACGTCTTCGAGGCTCGCCGACTCGCGCAAAAGCTCGAGCAGCGTCCAGCGGTTGTCGACCGCGGCCCGGAAGATCGGCTTACGCAGATCGCTGGACGCGGCGGCGTCGATGGCGAACGCGTGCGCGCCGTCCTCCGCCGACAGAATCTCGCAGCGGGCCACCCCGGCCAGCCCGGCCAACCGGTCCCGGATCGCTTCCTTCGCGACGCCGTTCGACTCCACCACCACGCGGTAGCGGCCGCCTTTTTCGCGGGCGCGCAGCGAATCGGGGGTGCCGTCGGCGACCAGCTTGCCGCCGCTGATGATCAGGATCCGGCTGCAGGTCGCCTGGACCTCCGGCAGGATGTGGGTCGAGAGGATGACCGTCTTCTCGCGGCCGATCTCCTTGATGAGCGATCGGATCTCGACGATCTGGTTGGGGTCGAGGCCGCTGGTCGGCTCGTCGAGGATCAGGATGTCCGGATCGTGCAGCATCGCCTGGGCCAGGCCGACCCGCTGGCGGTAGCCCTTGGACAGCTCGCCCACCAGCTTGCCGGCGACGTCGCCGAGGCCGCAGCGGACGCCGATTTCCTTGATGCGCCCGGGGCTCTTGGCGGGATCCATGCCCCGCATGGCCGCCGCGAAGGCCAGGAATTCGACCACCGTCATGTCGCGGTAGATCGGCGTGTCTTCCGGCAGGTAGCCGATGTGCTGGCGGACCTCCAGCGACTGGTCGAAGACGTCGAAGCCCGCGACCTTGGCCCGCCCTTCGGTGGGCGAAAGGAAGCAGGTCAGGATCTTCATCGTGGTCGACTTCCCGGCCCCGTTCGGCCCCAGGAACCCCAGCACCTCGCCCTTGCGGACGGAGAAACTCACCTGATCCACGGCTCGCGTCGACCCGTAGTCTTTGGTCAGACCGTCGACTTCAATCATCACG
This sequence comes from uncultured Myxococcales bacterium, assembly GCA_937889515.1. Classification (GTDB taxonomy): domain Bacteria; phylum Myxococcota_A; class Polyangia; order Fen-1088; family Fen-1088; genus JADGRB01. The sequence goes on from CALAOV010000149.1 coordinate 4,916, forward strand.
TCCGACATCTGCACCTCTTGGTCATGGCCCGTCGTCACGGAAGTTGGGGTGTCGCGGCCTCAACCGCGGTCCGGCCCGCGCTATTCCCGCAGAGCAGGGCGTACCTACGACGGGCCTCGGCGCCCTGTCAAGCTCCGGACCCTCGGCGAACCTGGAAAGTCGCCCGGCTAGCAGTCGCTGTCGGTGGCGGACGAGCAGCCGGTGGGACAGCAGAAGTCGGCCTTCGCCCCGGAGCAGGCCGTGATGGGGACGTGCCGGCAGGCGGCGTTGCAGTGAGCGGGATCCCCGATCAACTGCTCGTTCGTGCAGGGATCGCCGTCATCGGGACAGCTGGTGGGGCAGGTGCTGGGGGGATCGCAGGTCTCCCCGGCCCCGATGTGGTCGTCGCCACAGCGGGGACTGCAGTCGGAGTCGGTGGCCGTCGTGCATCCGGCGGGACAGCAGCCGTCGTCGTCGCGGCAGCCCGTGACTGCCTCGTGCTGGCAGGTGCGCGTACAGCCGGCGACGGAGCCCGAGACCAGGTCGACGGTGCAGGCGTCGGCGTCGTCGCAGGTCCGGGCGCAGGCGCCCGGCATTCCGGCGGTGATGGCGCGGTCGCATTGCTCGCCCCCGGAGACCACGGCGTCGCCGCAGACGACCGGGCAGTCCGAATCGGTCGCGGTGGTGCAGCCCGACGGGCAACAGCCGTCGCCGCCGACGCAGCCCGTGATGGGCGTCGCGACGCAGCTGGCGCTGCAGGAGGCCGGCGATCCGCGCAGCGCGACGGTGGTGCAGGACCCCAGGCCCGGACAGCTGGTCGGACAGGAGTCGGGGTCCGCGGCATAGTCGCAGGCCTCGACGGGCCGCTCGACGACGCCATCGCCGCAGATCGGCGCGCAGTCGGGATCGACGGTGAAGTCGCCCCCGGGCGGGCAGCAGCCGTCACCGGCCAGGAACTGGGTCACCCGGGGATGGACACAGGTGGCCGAGCAGGTCCCGGCCGAGAGCAGGAGATCGTCGGTGCAGGGATCGCCGTCGCCGCAGGTGGCGGGACAGGCGCCCGGCAGACCGGGGCCGATCGCCGTGTCGCAGATCTCGCCCGTCTCCACGATCCCGTCGCCGCAACTGGCCGAGCAGTCGGGATCGGTCGCGGCGGTGCAGCCCGCGGGGCAGCAGGCGTCGCTTCCGCCGCAGACCGTGACCGGCGAGGGCACGCAGTGCGCCGAGCAGTCCGCCGCGCCGCCGACCAGCACCATCTGCAAGCAGGGCGAAGGGGAGAGCGGGCAGGCGGTCGGGCAGGCGCCCAGGCCGCTGGCCGCCTTGTCGCAGGTCTCGCCGGGCTCGACCACGCCGTCGCCGCAGCTGGCGGGGCAATCGGTGTCGCTGGCGGGGGTGGCCTTGGCCGGGCAGCAGCCGTCGCCGGAGATCTCGGCGGTAATCGGGACGTAGCTGCAGGTCGCCTGGCAGGCGGCGCCGGTCAGAACATCGAGGGTGCAGGGGTCGCCGTCGTCGCAGTTGATGGGGCAGCTCCCCGCGGTCGTCGGCGGAAGGCCGATGTCGCAGGTTTCGCCCGACTCGAGGATGCCGTCGCCGCAGGCGACGGGGCAATCGGTGTCGACGGCGTTGGTGCCCCCGGGCGGACAGCACCCGTCGCCGGAGGACGGCTTCTCGATCTGGTAGTGCATGCAGATCGCCGAACAGGTCCCGGCCGAGATCAGCATGGCCACGGCGCAGGGAGCGTCCTTCGTACAATCGGACGGCCCGGGACAGGCGCCGGGCGCGCCGGGCGCGATCCCGGTGTCGCAGATCTCACCGGGGTCCACGGTTCCGTTGCCGCAGGTCGGCGAGCAGTCCGAATCGGTGGCGCTGGTTGCGCGGGCGGGGCAGCAACCGTCGCTTTGCAAGGAGGCGCCGGTGATCTCCGTGGGGATGCTGCAGGCGGCGGTGCAGTCCGCGCCGCTCGGCTTGGGGTCGATGGTGCAGGCGACGCCGTCATCGCAGTCGATCGGCGGGCAGGCCCCGGGATCGCCGGCCGCGATGGCGGTGTCACAGGTCTCGCCGGGATCGACGACGCCGTTGCCGCAGCGGGGGCTGGTGGTCGTCCCCGCATCGGGCGGACTCACTCCGGCGTCGACGGTGCAGGGGACGCCCGCACAATCGAGCTGCACGTAGATGGTCGGTTGGCTGCCGGCCGTGACCGAAAGTGGACCCGCCTGTCCGCTGGCCACCGCGGCGCCGGTGCCATCCTCGGCGATGACGTCGACGCTCAGCATGCCCAGGGCCCGCGCGGGCAGCTCGGCGGCGAGGGTGGTGGGAAACGAGATCGACGTGTCCGACGCATATCGCTGCGACGAGCTCCCTATTGTTGCCGGTCCCGTGATCGTCACGTTCAGCGCCACCACGCCAGCGGGCGAGCCCGCCGCGGTGACCACCACCAGCAACACCGCGCCATCGTCGTGGTGGCAGCCGATCGCGCCCGACGCGAGTAGGCCCAGCGAGATCAGCGCGATCGCCCGAGCGGTCGTGCGACCCATCTTGCGCCGGCGGGTCAGGGGAAGAACCTCTTGTCGCCGAGGTCGGTCGTGGGGACGGAGGAGTCGGAGCGGCCGGTCAGGGCCGCGGCGGTCACGCCCGCGGCGATCGCCACGCCGACGGCGGTCCAGAACCACCACTTCCGCCAGGTGGGCGACGTCCGGCTCTTGGGGATGGCCGCAGCGCCGGGCGACAGCGTCATTCCGAGCGCGGGGGCCGGCGGGCGCGCGCGTAGGCTCTCGAGCTCGAGGACCCGGTCTTCGACAGCATCGCGATCGGGTGCCCCGGGTGCGCCGACCAGATATCGGTCGTAGTAAAAAAGGGCCTGATCGGTCGCGCCGAGCTGGCGGTAGGTCTCGGCGATCTCATAGAGAAAGTGAGGATCGGCGCGCAGCTCGTAGGCGCGGCGGAATTCGACGACCGCCTCTTGATACTGGCCGCGCTGGTAGAGACGGTGACCGAGCGCGACGTGCTCGGCCACCTCGCCGTCGGCCCCACCGCCCGCGTCGGCCGATGCCGCTGCCGGTGCGGGCGCTTCCGCGCCCCGCGCAAGCCCCGCCGCGAGGAGGACCTGCGCCAGCACCACCGCTCGGACCCACGCGGAAGACCTGAGGCTAAGCACGGAAACCGTTTACCGTTCGCAGCGATTCTGCGCCCCGTACCGGCGCGCCGTCAACGACGCGCCGGGGGACCGAGGTGGCGCGATCCCGCTAGCGCCCCGGCTTCTTTGTTGAAGGCCTTGTTGAAGGCTTGGCCGCCGTCTTGGTCGATCTCTTGGCCGCCGTCTTGGTCGATCTCTTGGTCGGTTTGCCGGGCGAGGGCCCACCCGCCCCGCCGGGTTTCGTCCGGACCAGCACGGGCTCGAGCGGGGCCAGACCGGCGATCCAGCGCTCGGCGACGAGGGCGGCGGCGCCCGCCAGCGCGGACGGCGCCGCGGCGGCGAGGATCGCGGTCGCTCTCTTTTCGAGCGCGACGGGCAGCTTCGGCGGGCCGCCCTTGGTGGTTCCCAGGAGCGCCTCGAAGGCGCGGACGTCGCCCGCCTCGAGCGGCCGAAAGGGGGGTGCGGCCCCGCCGATCGTCGGGGATTTGCGCGCCTCGACGAGCCGACCCACCAGCGCGGTGCGCGCGAGCAACCCCAGATCCAGCGCCGCTTCGTCGACGGCGGTCCCCTCGAGCAGGGTCCCCCGTGGCCCGAGATCCTCGGGCGTCACGCCGAGGCCCCGGACCAGCGCTTGCGCCGCCGCCGCGCCCTCCACGGCCGCCCCGGCTCGCGCCAGGTCGGCCAGGCTCTCGAACGGCCGCTCGCCGGTCACCGGCGGATCGTCGAGGATCCGGGGGAACATCGGTCGCGACTGGGTGACGGCTTCGAGCACGGGCGCGTCGTCCGCTTCGGCGAGCGCGAAGCCGCGCGGGCCGAGCGGGCCGCTTCGGCGCAAGGTCATCGCGAGCTGCTTGACCTTGCCGCACAGGCTCACGCCCAGGCGGAAGAGCCGCACCAGCGGTATCGTTCGCAAGGCGATCGCGCCCCGCGCGTCGTCTCCCTGGGCGAGGCGCTCGATGGCGAGGTCCAGGGTGGCCACCAGACGGTCCAGGACCGCCGCGACCCCTTCGTCGTCGCCCGGCGCCACCCGATCGGCGGCCAGCACCCGGTTGGTGAGCGCGACCAGCTCGAACCGCAGCTCCTCCACCTCCTCGCCGGCCGCCAGCTTTTGCGCCGCGCGCGAAAACGGGGAGCCCTCGGCATCGCTGAGCCGCTCGGCCAGCGCGGTCGGAACGCGGAGCGCGGTGGCCTCGCTGGCGGCCCGCGCGTCGACCACCGTGCGCAGCGCCGGGCGATTGGCCTCGCCGTCGCCGACCCGGACGCTCGCGGGATCGAGCTCGCGGTAGACCTCGAGGGCCTCGTAATAGTCGGCGAATCCCAGGTCGGCCATGCGCGCCTGGCGCCAGCGGTAGGCGGCCTCTTCCAGCTCGGAGTCGAGCTCGGAGCGCGCGCCTACCAGGATGCGCCGCGCGTGGTCCTTGTCGGTGCGGTAGAGCGCATCGACGATCCGGATGAGCGCCCGGGCCGGGTCGGGGCCGTCCTCGGCGACGGCGCCCCCCCGCACGTCGAGGACGAAGAGCCCGTCCGGCGTCGGGAAGAACGTCCCCTCGGGCTCCTCGGGCGGACCCTCCTGGGTGTTGTCGTAGATCTCCGCCCCGCGACGCAGGATGAGCCCGGCCAGCTCGGTGTCGAGACCCTTGAACCAGTGGCCGATCTGTTCGATGGGCGCCGCCGAGATGGCGGTCAGCCACTCGGCGAGCGGCGCCGGGCCGAGCTGGTCGCGCTCCCACAGCGCGAAGTCGAGCACCGCCTGAACCTGCTCGGCGGTGGCGCAAGCCAGCAGCTCGGCCCCGTCCTGCAGGCCGATCTCGTGGAGCACGTAGTAGAGCTCGTCGCCCGGCAGCGCCCGCACCGCCACCCCCAGATCGGGGGCGTCCAGCAGCGCGTCGGCCCGTCGCAGGCGCCGTCCACGCCCGAGGCGCGCCCGGTAGGGCGACAGCGCGATGACATTGCTCGGCTGGTTTCGTCGTGAGCTGACCATGTATCTTGATATAGCATCCATGCTGTCGACGATTCTCCGCACCATCGCGACGCGCGGGCTGTTTGGGCCGGGTGACCTGGTGCTGGTGGCGGTGTCGGGTGGGCCCGATTCGATGGCGCTGCTGCACGTCCTGTGGGAGGCGCGCGATCGATTGGGCCTGACGCTCGAGGTGGTCGGCGTCGATCACGGGCTCCGGCCGGGGGCGGCGCGCGAGCTCGACCTGGTGCGCGCGCGCGCCGAGGCGCTCGAGCTGCCGTTCGTGCGCCTCGACGCCGACGTAGCCCGCGAGCGGCGCAGCGGCGTGTCGTTGCAGGACGCCGCGCGGCGGGCCCGTCTCGGCGCCCTGGCGGCTCTGGCGGCGCGGCGGGGGGCGCGGCGGGTGGCGCTCGGGCACCAGGCGGACGACCAGGCGGAGACGGTGTTGTTCCGCATCCTGCGCGGAACGGGGCTGGTGGGCCTGGGCGGGATCCCGTATGTGCGCGATCCGTTCGTACGTCCGCTGCTCGACGTGCGGCGCGCCGAGATCCTCCGCTACCTGCACCGGCGGAGCATCCCCTTCGTCGAAGATCCCTCGAACGCCGATCTCCGATTCGCCCGCGCGCGCATCCGCCACCGGATCCTCCCCGCGCTCGCCGAGGAGAATCCGCGCGTGGCGGAGGCGCTGGTGGCGCTGGCGGCGGCGGCCCGCGTGCAAGGGCAAGGGCAAGGGCAAGGGGAAGGCGCGCCGGTCGAAACAATTGCCGCACTGTCGCGGCGGGCCGCGGTCTCCGTCGGTCGCCTGAGCGCGCGGGGGGGGACCGCCGCGGTCGATGTGGCGGGTCGGCGCCGGGTCGTGGTGTCGTATGGCCAGATCCGGGTCGAACCGACCGGCGCCGGGTCGAAGTCGCCGACGCCGGAGCAAGGTCGTCTGGTGATCGATCGACCGGGCGCGTACCGGTGGTCCGGAGGCACCGTGGAGCTGGAGGAGGTGCCGGACGGACAGTTCGACGCCGACCGGCTGACCTGGCCGTTGGTCGTTCGCGCGCGCAAGTCGGGTGACCGGATGCGACCGCGGGGTGGCCGCGGCAGCCGCAAGCTCTCCGACTTGATGATCGACGCCAAGATCGTGCGCGGCGCCCGAGGCACCTTGCCGGTGCTCACCACCCAGCGCGACGAGGTCCTGTTCGTTCCCGGGCTGCGTCCGGCGGAGCTGGGCCGGCCCACGCCGCGCACCCGTCGCCTGCTTCGGGTCCGATTCGTCGCCGCGACCGGAACCTAACCGACCGCGATAACGAGTGTTTGACGCTCGGCGGTTTGGCGGCAATACTTTTACCGCCCCAACCTGCTCCCCCCGAAAGGATCGCTGAGTGCGCCAAAGTCATAAAACCGTGCTGCTCTGGATCACGTTGATCTTCGCCTTCGTGGTGATCTGGCAATTCCTGAACGGTCAGCATGCCCAGGAGAATCACGTCCTGTTCTCGCAGTTCGTACAGGACGTCGATCAGCATCCGGAGAAGTTCAAGCCGGGGTCGGCCATCACCATCCGCAAGAATCAGGAGAGCGCGGAGTTCCGGGGCCAGCTCGCGAACAACGAGAACTTCGTGACCACCGGGATCGTGGGCGAGAAGCTGCTCGAGAAGATGGACAAGGCCAAGCTCGGCTACGAGGTGGTCAAGGAGAACGAGAACGGCTTCTGGCAGCAGGTATTCGTGACCTGGCTTCCCATGCTGGTGCTGGTGGTCCTGTTCCTGGTGTTCATGCGCCAGCTCCAGGTGGGCGGCGGCAAGGCGATGAGCTTCGGCAAATCGAAGGCCAAGCTGCTCTCGGAGAACCAGCGCAAGATGACCTTCGCCGACGTGGCCGGGATCGAGGAGGCAAAAGACGAGGTCGAGGAGATCATCGCCTTTCTCAAAGACCCCAAGAAGTTCACCCGCCTCGGCGGGCGGATCCCCAAGGGCGTCTTGATGATGGGTCCGCCGGGAACCGGCAAGACGCTCTTGGCGCGCGCGATCGCGGGCGAGGCGGGCGTGCCATTCTTCTCGATCTCCGGGTCGGACTTCGTCGAGATGTTCGTGGGTGTCGGCGCCAGCCGCGTCCGCGATCTGTTCGAGCAGGGGAAGAAGAACGCCCCCTGCATCATCTTCATCGACGAGATCGACGCCGTGGGCCGGCACCGCGGCGCTGGCCTGGGCGGCGGTCACGACGAGCGCGAGCAGACGCTGAATCAGCTCCTCGTCGAGATGGACGGGTTCGAGTCGAACGACGGCGTCATCCTGGTGGCGGCCACCAACCGCCCCGACGTGCTCGACCCGGCGCTGCTGCGCCCGGGGCGTTTCGATCGGCGGATCGTGGTTCCGCGTCCCGACGTCAAGGGACGGACCGGGATCCTGAACGTACACACCAAGAAGACGCCCCTCGGGGCCGGCGTGAACCTGGACGTGATCGCGCGCGGAACGCCGGGCTTCTCGGGCGCCGACCTCGAGAACCTGGTGAACGAGGCGGCGCTGCTGGCGGCGCGTGCCGACAAATCCCAGCTCGACATGCACGACTTCGAGATGGCCAAGGACAAGGTCCTGATGGGGCCGGAGCGCCGCTCGATGGTCATCAGCGATAACGACAAGCGAATCACCGCCTACCACGAGGCGGGACACGCGCTGGTCGGCAAGATGATGAAAGTGTCGGACCCGATCCACAAGGTCACCATCATTCCGCGCGGGCGCGCGCTGGGACTCACCCAGATGCTGCCCGCCGAGGATCGTCTGAGCCTGTCGAAGGATCAGGCCAACGATCAGATCGCGGTGGCGATGGGCGGACGCGTGGCGGAGGAGGTGATCTTCCACCAGCTCACCACCGGCGCCTCGAACGACATCCAGACGGCGACCGATCTGGCCCGCAAGATGGTCTGCGACTGGGGGATGTCGGACAAGCTGGGGCCGCTCCATTTCGGCAAGCGCGAGGCGGAGGTCTTCCTCGGTCGCGACTTCGGCGACGCCGGCAAGGAATACAGCGAGCAGACGGCGGTCGAGATCGACTCCGAGGTCCGCACGATCGTGACCGGCAACTACGATCGCGCGCGCAAGGCGGTCATGGACAACCTCGACAAGCTCAAGCTGCTGGCCGAGGCGCTGCTCGAGTTCGAGACCGTCGACAACGCCGATATCGACATCATCTTCGCCGGCGGCCGGCTGGCCCGGGACAAGCCGCTCTCCGGGATGGCGACCGAAAAGGCGTCTGTGATCCGGTCCGAAAAGCCGGTGCGTCCCAGCATCTTCGTCCCGCCGCCCATTCCGGACAAAGCCTAAACCCTGCCCGGTGCGTGTCTGATCGTCGGCGTGCTCAACTGCACGCCCGACTCCTTTTCGGACGGCGGGCGGTTTGCGTCCGTCGAGGCGGCGGTGGTGGCTGGTCTGGAAATGGCCGGGCAGGGGGCCGACTGGATCGACGTCGGGGGGGAGTCGACGCGGCCCGGCGCGCAGCCCGTCCCGGAGGCGGTGGAGATCGCGCGCGTGGTGCCGGTCATCGAGGGACTGCGGCGCCGGCTGTCGACGGCGATGCGTATCTCGATCGACACCTACAAGGCGGGGACGGCGCGGGCGGCACTGACGGCGGGCGCCACGGTCGTCAACGACATCTCGGGCGGGCGACTCGATCCCCGGATCCTGCGGGTCGCGGCCGAAGCCGGCGCCGCGATCGTTCTGGGCCACCTGCGCGGCGCACCGGCGACGATGATGCTCGACCTGGCGTTCGCCGATGTGGTCGTCGAAGTGGCCACCGAGCTGGGCGAGCGAATCGCTGCCGCGCGGGCGGCCGGCTGCCGGGAGATCTGGGCCGATCCGGGGATCGGGTTTGGGAAGAAGATCGAGCACAATCTGGCCCTGCTGCGCGGGCTACCCGCCCTGAGGTCCAAGCTGGCCGTTCCCTTGATGGTGGGCGTTTCACGCAAGGCGTTCATCGGCGAGCTGACCGGCAAGCCCCCCGCGCAGCGCGCCTTTGGCACGGCGGCGGCGCTGGGGGCGGCGGTCCGGGGCGGGGCCGACGCCGTGCGCGTCCACGACGTCGACGCCGCGCGCGACGTGGTCAATGTCGCGCGCGCGCTTGCCCGCGATTAGACTCCCAGGACCCCCCATGGCGAACGGCATGAGACATCTCTTCGGCACCGACGGCATCCGCGGCGTCGCCAACCGCGATCCGATGACGGCGGAGATGGCGCTTCGCCTCGGCCAAGCGGTGGCGCAGCGCTTTCGGCACGCCGAGCGTCCAGGCCGGATCGTGATCGGCAAGGACACCCGCCTGTCGGGCTATATGCTCGAGAGCGCGCTGCAGGCGGGGATCGTCTCGGCGGGGGCGGACGTGATGTTGGTCGGCCCGCTGCCGACCCCCGGCATCGCCTTCATCACCTGGTCGATGCGCGCCGACGCGGGCGTAGTCATCAGCGCCTCGCACAACCCCTATCAGGACAACGGGATCAAGATCTTCGCCGCCGACGGCTTCAAGCTGCCCGACGAGATCGAGGCCGATATCGAGCGCCGCATGGAAGCGATCGGCGGCGGCGACGACGGATCGCGCGCATCGCCCGACGCGATCGGCAAGGCGGTGCGCATCGACGACGCCGTGGGGCGTTACGTCCAGTTCCTCAAGCACGCGTTCCCCAAGGAGCTGACACTGGAGGGGATCAAGATCGTCGTCGACTGTTCCAACGGCGCGGCCTACCACGTCGCCCCGCAGGTCTTCCGCGAGCTGGGCGCCGAGGTGATCGAGCAGAACGTCTCGCCCGACGGACGAAATATCAACCGCGGCTGCGGCGCGCTGCATCCGGAGGGGATGGCGGCGGAGGTTGGCCGGGCCGGCGCGCAGCTGGGCGTCGCGCTGGACGGCGACGCCGATCGCCTGATTCTATCCGACGAGCGGGGGGTGGTCGTCGACGGCGATCAGGTGATGGCGATCCTGGGGACGCGCATGCTGGAGCAGCGGGACCTTCCCGGCCAAACGGTGGTGGCGACGGTGATGTCGAACCTGGGTCTCGAACGGGCGCTGGCGGCCAAGGGGGGCAAGCTCTTGCGGACGGCGGTGGGGGATCGGTACGTGGTCGAGGCGATGCGGGAGGGGGGCTTCACCCTCGGCGGAGAGCAGTCGGGACACATCATCTTCCTCGATCACGCGACGACGGGCGACGGCATCGTGGCCGCGTTGCGGGTGCTGGCGGTGATGGTCACGGAGCGGCGCTCGCTGTCCGATCTGGCGCGGGTGATGACCCGCTATCCGCAGGTCCTGCTCAACTTCGCGGTGGCGCACAAACGGCCGCTCGAGGAGATGCCGGCCGTGCAGCGTCTCATCGCCCGGGTCGAGCGCGATCTGGGCGGCGAGGGGCGGATCGTGGTGCGCTACTCGGGGACCGAGTCGAAGGCCCGCGTCATGATCGAAGGGACCGACCAGACCGGTATTGCCGCGCAGGCGGCCGAGATCGCGCAACTGCTGCAACGGGAGCTCTCCGCCTGATGGTGCGCCTCTACGTCAACGTCGACCATATCGCGACCTTGCGCCAGCAGCGGGGGACTCGGTACCCGGATCCGGTCGCGGCGGCCGTCCTGTGCGAGCTCGCTGGCGCCGACGGGATCACCGTGCACCTGCGCGAGGATCGCCGCCACATCCAGGACCGCGACGTGCGCGTGCTGCGCGAGACCGTGCGCGGCGTCCTCAATCTGGAGATGGCCGCCACCGACGAGATGCTGCGGATCGCGCGTGAGCTCAAACCCGATTTCTGCACGTTGGTTCCCGAGAAGCGCGAGGAGCGGACCACGGAAGGCGGTCTGGCGGTGGCGCCCGGTGGCGCCGTGGAGCGCGTGTCCCGCGCGCTCACGGAGGCGGGGATCGGCGTCAGCCTGTTCATCGATCCGGAGGTGGCCGCCGTGGAGGCCTCGGCTCGGCTGGGCGTGGGCACCGTCGAGCTCCACACCGGCGACTACTGTCTGGCGCCGGCGCGCGGGCCGGAGGCGACCCGGCAGCTGCAGCGGCTCGAGCTGGCGGCGCGCGCGGCCGCCGACGCCGGGGTCCGGCTGGGGGCCGGGCATGGCCTCGACTACGACAACCTCGCGCCGGTCGCTTCGCTGGCCGGCCTGGAGGAGCTCAACATCGGCCACGGTCTCGTGGCCCGCGCGGTGATGCTGGGGATGCGCGGCGCCGTCGAGGAGCTGCGCGCGGTGATCGACCGAGCGGCTGGAACTGGATCCCGGCGTGGCTAACCTGGAATTCCCGCTGGTCCTCACCGCGGCGGAGATGCGCGCCGCGGACGCCGCCGCGACCCGCGATCTGGGCGTTCCCAGCCTGCTCCTCATGGAGAACGCCGGGCGCGGGGTGGCCGAGATCATTCGCCGCGAGATCGCCGGGCAGCCCGTCGGTCGGACCCCGCTGGTCGCGATCGTCTGCGGCGGTGGCTCGAACGGCGGCGATGGGTTCGTGGTGGCGCGCCACCTGGCCCGCGCGGCCGTGCCGGTGCGCGTCCTGCTCACGTCGGCGGCGGGCAAGGTGCGCGGCGACGCCGCGTTCGGGCTGGGCGCCGCCACGCGAATGGGCCTGCCGATCGAGGATGGCAGCGGCTGGACCGAGCCGTCGCGCTGGCAGGCGCGTCTCGCCGACGCGACCGTCGTCGTCGACGCCATCTTTGGCACCGGATTCCACGGCCCGGTGACCGACGCGCCGGCCGCCGCCCTCCAGGCGATGAACGAGTCGCGCGCGGTCAAGATCGCGATCGACGTTCCGTCCGGGCTCGACGCCGACACCGGGCGCGCCGACGGACTGGTCTTTCGGGCCGATCTGACCGCGACAATGGGCGCCTGGAAGATCGGCCTCCTGGTCGACGCCGCGGCGCCGGTCGGCCGGGTGGAGATCGTCGAGCTGGGCGTTCCGGTCATCGCGGCGGACGCCCGCTGCCGCTTGCTGGACGATCGCGGGATCGCGGCGCGCCTGCCCCGGCGCAGCGCCTCCGCCCACAAGGGGAGCTCGGGTCAGCTGCTGGTCGTCGCCGGCTCATCGGGGAAGACCGGCGCGGCCTTGCTGGTGGGGCAGGGGGCCCTGCGGGCGGGCGCGGGTCTGGTGACGATCGCCTCGACGGCCGCCGGCCAGACGGCGCTGGACGCCAAGGTGGTGGAGCTGATGACCGCGCGCTACACCGAGGGCGACGACGCGGATCCAGCCACCGCCGTCGCCGCCCTGACCGCCCTGGCCAAGCGCGCGCAGGCGCTCGCCATCGGCCCCGGGATTCCGACCGGCGCGCGGATGCGGGCGCTGGTCCGGCAGCTCGCCGCGCGCCTGTCGCTGCCGATGGTCCTGGACGCCGACGCGCTGAACGCGCTCGGGACCGAGGCGGCGGCGCTGCTGGTGTCGGCGCCGTCGGTGCGGATCCTGACGCCGCATCCCGGCGAGATGGGCCGGCTCCTGGGCATCTCGATCGGCGACGTGCAAGCCGATCGCCTCGGTCACGCCCGCCGTCTGGCGGCGGAATCGCACGCCTACGTCGTGCTCAAGGGCGCGCGCACCGTCATCGCGGCGCCCGACGGGTTCGCCTTCGTGAGCCCGATCGCCTGCGGGGCGCTCGCGACGGCCGGGAGCGGCGATGTCCTGTGCGGCGTCATCGGGGCGCTGCTCGCGCGCCAGCTCGATCCGCTGACCGCCGCCCAGGTCGGCGTCTACGTCCAC
>CALAOV010000150.1 GCA_937889515.1 uncultured Myxococcales bacterium
CGGCACCATGGGCGTTCCGGTGTCGATCTGCACGCACGAGGAGAGGTCGAAGAACATGAACTCCAGCGCCAGCTCCTGCGGCGTCATGGCGGTCGTGCTCTGGCACCCCATGGGGAACGGCACGTCCGGGTGCGAGCTGTCGCCGTTCGCCACGTGGACGTCGGTGAAGGTGACCCGGCCGCACTGGTTGGCCGCCGCCGCCTCGACCGGCGTGTTGAAGGTCAGATACTGAACGGTCGACGGCGTGGTCGTGTAGATCCAGCGTTGCGCCCCGGGGTTCACGCGCCGGTCGTTCTCGCGGAGCCGGTCACCGGATGGTCGTTGCCGCCGTCGACGGCCGCGGCTCCGCCCGATGTACCCGATCCGCCATTGCCGCCATTGCCGCCTTTGCCGCCTCCGCCCGACGACACGTTGTTCTTCACGCCGGCGCAGCCGATCGAAGCCAGCAAAACCAGCCCGAGGGCCAGCTGCAGGCCGAGGCCGGCGACGGCCAGCGCCCGTGAGCTCTTGCCGCTCGAAGAGCTCAATTGCTCCCCGCTGTCCAGTCGAGAGCCGCGCTCAGCAGCTTGAAGCCGCTGATGGTGAGGTTCTGGATCGCGTTGGTCTTCCACCCCAGGCCGACCCGGCGCGCCGGCGCGGTCCCGGTGGCGGTGGCGGTGCCGGCTTCGTAGGCGAAGTCGATGAGCTCGGTGGCCGAGCCGATGATCGACGCCACCGCGATCGGCTTGCCGCCCGGTGTCCCCCAGTAGAGTGAGGTGCTCTGGGTCGCCAGGATCATCGTGAAGCTCGACCCGGCCGCCACGTCGGACGTCAGCGGCGTGCCGGTGCCGACCAGGGTCACACTGGTCGTGCTGTCGACGGTCCCCTTGGCCGACGACGATGCCGTCCACCCCAAGGTCTGATAGGCCGAATTGCCGAACACGATCATCGGAACCGCGGCCGTCCCGAAGATCGGCACGAAGTCGCCCGCCCCCGACGAATCGGAGACGACGATGACGTTCATTCCAGTGGCCAGCGACGCCGGTCCGGTCGACGCACCGATGGTGACGACCATCCCGCGTTCTTGAAGTGTTTCTTGAAGGATCACCTCGCCGTCGCTCGGACTGCTGGGCGAATCGACCAGCAACAGCGCCTTGCGCCCGGTCAGATCGATCGGCCCTCCGCCCGCGCCACCGCTTCCCGTCGTCCCGGCCGCGCCGGTGGTACCGGCGACGCCGGTCGTCCCCGCGACGCCGGTCGTCCCGGCCGCGCCCGTCGTTCCCGCGTGTCCCGCGGCACCGGTCGTGCCGGCGGTACCGCTGGTGCCGGTGGTTCCCGCCCCGCCGGTCGTCCCCGCGGCGCCCGTGGTGCCAGCGGCCCCGGTGGTCCCCGCAGCGCCCGTCGTTCCCGCCGCCTGCCCACCGCCCGTGCCAGCCTGGCCGCTCGTGCCGGCACCGGCGCCGCCGCTGCCGGCGGAGCCCGTCATGCCCCCACCTACCTGCGCCGCACAGGCGAAGAGCGGGAGAGCGGCAGCCAAATAGACCGAAGCCAGAGACCTACGGGGGCCCGTCATGCCGGAACAGTGTCCGGAGCCCCGAACTACAGCGCACGGCCCCTGGCGGATCGTCGGCTGGTCGAGCGTTACCGCTCGGTAGCGTTCGCTACCCGCCGGTAACCCCAGCCGGACGACGGCCGACAAAAGTCCCGGATCGGTGCGCCCGCCAGTCTTCGGCACGGCGGTCGCATATGGGACCACCAGTATTCCACCGCCACACCAGCAGGAGCCCCATGAACGCCGTCGAACTGGCGGCCCCCCTCACCTAACCGTTCCACCCCCACACGAAAGGAACTCCCATGCATCTCTTCTGGTCTCTCATTGTTGGTCTGGTCGTCGGCGCCATCGCCAAGGCACTTCATCCGGGCAAGGATCCGGGCGGCATCATCGTCACGATGCTGATCGGCATCACCGGATCGCTGGTGGCCGGATTCTTCGGGCGGGCGCTGGGCGTCTACCGGGCGGGCGACGCCGGCCCGGGGATCATCGCCTCCGTGATCGGTGCGGTGATGCTGCTGGTGATTTACCGGGCGGTGACTCGCCGCCGGCTCGCTTAAGCGAACTATCCGAACTGCCAGGCCGCACGAGCTCAGCTGAATCATGGCAATCCTACAAGCAATCCTGGCCCTAGTCGGCAAGTCGGCCGGGAAGATCCTCAACGCCATCTTCGGCTGGGCCGTGCGCGCCCTGTTTGGCCAGACCGCGGCCCGACAGCAGACCTTCCTTTCGGCCCTGGTCGCCGCGGCGGTCGCCTGGCCACTTCTCCTGGTGGGGGTAGCCTTCCCGCGAATCGCGGCGCTGCTGCTGGCCTTCGTCCCCATCCCGCACGGAATTCCGTCGTGGGCGATCCGGATCGTCTGGTTGGCGCTGGTGGTGATCGTGCCGCTGGCGCTGGGCTTGGCCATCGGCGCCAAGGCTCTCCCCGGCACGGCTTCCGAATCGTTCGTCAAACGCGTGCTGCGCGGGTTCCCCATCACGCTGGGGTTGAGCCTCGCCTTTCTGATCATGTTCGTCTCGGTGCCGGTGATGCGCCTCGCGGCCCTCATCCGAAAGGAACGCAGCGCCAGCATCCCGGCGACCACCACGGCGCGCGCCTATCACCAGATGGCGGCGGTCGCGATCGAGATCCTGAACCGCGCCCACTTCGATCTCCACCCGGCGCAGCCCGGATGGTGGGTCCTCGCGCCGACCCAAATCCTGGGATGGTTCGGCGGCGACGCTTTCGCCGCGTTCGTGCCGGCCAAGATGGAGCACTTCGAATCGGCCAGCCTGTCGGTGTCGTTTTATCCGAGCGGCGTGCTCCTGCGCGGCAAACCGCAGAGGACCACCTGGGCCCACGGCCTCATCACGGAGGCGCTGCTCCGAACCGACGCGCTGCAGAGCGCCGATCCCAAGGCACAGGCGATCGAGAAAGAGATCCGGCGCCTCTGGAAAGCGTTCCAGACGATTTCGAATCGGGGCACGGCGGAGGCCGCGGAGAGCGTTCAGACGATCGTCCGCGAGCTGGGAGAGCTCAATGTCGAGTTCGACGACTGGCAGGTCCTGTATCGGCAGATGCTGCAACTGGGCCGCACCATGCGCGGCGAGCGCCAGCTCTTCGAACAGAGAGCCCGCACCGGCGAGGCGCTCACCGCGACCGAATACCTGCCCGAACCGGAGATCAGCGACACGCTTCCAGATGTCCGGTACGGTCACTCTCACGGATGAAGATCTTCTCCTGCGCGGCCTGTGGGCAGACCCTGTTTTTCGAGAACTCGCAGTGCACCAAGTGCGGGCACGCGCTGGCGTTCCTGCCGGACCGGGCGCTGCTGTCGGCGATCGAGCCGGCGAACGGTCCGGAGTCCGCCGGGCTCTTCGTGGCGCTCGCGCCCGTCGTTGGCAAGGGGATCCGCTATCGACAGTGCGGGAACCAGATCGACCACGCGGCCTGCAACTGGGCGGTGCCGGAGGGCGACCCGCAGCGATACTGCCGCGCTTGCCGGCTCAACCAGCTCATCCCCAACCTCGCCAATCCGGGGGCGCGCGCGGCCTGGGAGAAGCTGGAGAGCGCCAAGCGCCGACTGATCTACACGCTCATCGGCCTGGGGCTGCCGCTCGAATCGCGGGAGCAACTGCCCGAGGGCGGGCTGGCGTTCTGCTTCTTGCAGGACGAGCTGGCCACCGAAAAGGTGTTCACCGGGCACAACGACGGCCTCATCACGATCAACGTCGCCGAAGCGGACGCGCCCTTTCGCGAGAAGACCCGGCTCGAGCTGGGGGAGACCTACCGGACCCTGCTGGGGCACTTCCGTCACGAGATCGGCCACTACTACTGGGATCGCTTGATCAAGCGCGGCGACCACCAGGCCGGCTTTCGTGAGCTCTTCGGCGACGAGAGCGCCGACTACGCCGAAGCGGTGCAGGCGCACTACCAGCGGGGCGCCCCCGGCGACTGGCCGACCCGCTTCGTCAGCTCCTACGCCTCGATGCACCCCTGGGAAGACTGGGCGGAGAGCTGGGCCCACTACCTGCACATGGTCGACACGCTCGAGACGGCGCGCAGCTTCGGCCTCGCGCTGCCGCCCAAGCCCGAGGGGGGCGCGCGCCGGCCCGAGAGCCAGACCCGGCGGCTCGACTTCGATGACTTCGACGATCTGATGGGCGCCTGGGTCCCGCTCACGGTGGCGATGAACAGCCTGAACCGCAGCATGGGCCTGCCCGACCTCTATCCGTTCGTGCTGTCGACGCCGGCCGTCGCGAAGCTCCGCTTCGTCCACGAAGTGATCGAGTCGGCCTGACCTGCACCGCCATGACGGTCGCGACGGGATCGGGAACGGGGGTTGCCGAGCCGCCTTCCGCTCGAACACTCCGTAGCCTGGATTGGTTGAACTTCTTTCTCGCCGACGTGCAGACGGGGATCGGGCCCTGGGCGCCATCGCCACGGCCGTCGGGATCGGCGCCTCGCTCAGCCAGGTCATCGCCGGCTCGATCGTCCACCATTTTGGCTCGAGCGCCGGCTTTCTCTTCCTGGCCGCCATCGCCGCGTCCGCCTTCGCCATCCTCTATTTCTTCATGCCGGAGACCCGCGACCAACGATTTCTGGAGCCAACGCCATGAGCACCATCCTGCTTCTGTTTTCCTCGAACATCTTCATGACCGTCGCCTGGTATGGGCACTTGAAATACGGCCATGGCTGGCCGCTGTGGAAAGCCATCCTCGTCTCCTGGTCCATCGCGCTGGTCGAATACTGCCTGGCGGTGCCGGCCAACCGTCTCGGCTACGGCCAATTTTCTGGATTCCAGCTCAAGGTCATTCAAGAGATCGTCACGCTCATCGTCTTTTGCGGATTCGCCCTCACGGTGTTGAAGGAAAAGCTCGCCTGGAACTACGTCGTGGCGTTCGCCTTCCTCGGCGTCGCCGCGTTCTTCGCCTTTGCCTTCAAGGCCCCCGGACCGACCTGACGGCTACTTGGGCTCGTGCGGATTCGGGTTCTGCTTCGGGCTAGCCGGATCGTCGATCGTCTGTTCGAGCGCGGAGAGGACCGCCACGGCGTCAACGGTCTCGGTCATGGCGTTGGCCGCCTCGTCGACCCGATTCTTGACGTTGGGGAGATCGCGGCGCAGCTCCTCGATCAGGTCGATGAGCTTGGCCACCTTCTTCTCGACCAGCAGATTGACCTGCAGGTCGAGCTGAGCGCGCTGCTCCGCCTCGCGGGTCTGGCGGTTCTGGGTGATGAGAATGACCGTCGCCATCAGGATCGCCGACAGACCCATGCTCCCCTGGAGCCAGAAGAACGGGGGCGGATCGATGGGGTGAGCGAGCAGCGCGTTCCCGGTGCACCAGCCGACGACGATCCCGAGGACGAGGTAGAGCGTCCTCGGCCGGCCGAGACCCGAGGTGAAAACGTCGATCGCCCGCTGGTGCCGCGTGACCTGCCCGGCCACGCGCGAGTGCACCGACGCGACGGTCTCGACGGTGTGCGCGACGTGTTGCGAGAGCGGATCTCCCGACGCCTGCTGGTCGCCTCCGGTCGTCACGATCGCCGCCCCACCGGCGGACTCTGGCCACGATCAGCCAAAACGATAGGAGGCCCGCGCGAAATACCTAGAGCAACGTCGCGATCTCCGCCGCCGCCCGCGCGGCGCCGCCCGCGTCGACCGCCCGGTTGGACGCGGGGCGCGCGATCTCCTCGACGATGGCGGCCGCGATCTCGGGCGGGCCGGCGGTCAGGAAGTCCATGCAGCGGCCGGCGCCGAAGCGCTCCAGCCGGTGGCGTACGTGAAAATTCTGTTCGAAGTGGTGGCGCAGCGGAAAATAGAGGAAGGGGCGGCGATTGGCCGCCAGCTCCATGGTGGTCGTCAGGCCCCCCTGCACCACCGCCAGATCGCAGGCCGCCAGGTGGCGGTAGAGCCGGTCGACGTACGGCCGCAACTCGAGGCCCGGCCGCGGCGTCGCGACCAGCGAGGCGGGATCGATGCGTGGCCCGGCCACGACGATCATGCGCAGCGCCGGGAGCTGCCGCTTGGCCTCCGGAAAAGCGGCGATCACCCGTTCGAGCAGCGAGCGGCCAACCCCCGAGCCGCCCACGGTGACGATGCAGATCTGCTCGCCTTTGTGATAGCCGAGCTCCGCGCGCAGCCCGTCGCGATCGGCGAAGGCCGCCGGATCGAAGCCGGTCACGTAGCCGGGGAAGCGAAAGTGCTCCTCGGTCCAGGCCCGGATCTCGGGCAGCCCGGGGCCAAATCGGTCGGGGACGATGTCGGCCGGCTCGCCCACGAAGAGCGCGCGATCGCGCACCCGCGGGAAGCGTTCGATCTGGCCAATCATCTCGGCGTTGTAGTCCGCCGTGAGCGCCCGCTCGCGCGCGCCGCCGTCGGCCATGGGGAGCCAGCCCACGAAGTCCGTCAGCCAGACGTAGGGGGCGCGTTTTTCCTCCGGGTTCTCGTGCAGGAAGTAGTCGATCTCCCAGGCCTCGTCGCCGACCCACAGATCGTAGCGGTCGTCCTGCACGACGTCGTGGAACACCATGAAGTTGGCGACCATGATCTCGTCCATCCGGCGCCAGGCCTGGAAGCAGTGCAGATCGTGCTCCGACGATTCGCTCTCGATGTGGGCCGAGTCGCTGGCCAAAAACGCGCTGGCCGGGTGAACGCGCTCGCCGCGCGCCTCCAGCACCTGGGTGACCGGGTTCTGCGCCAGCCAGTCGATCTCGAGGCCGGGGTGGAGCTTGCGCAGCTCGTCGGCCAGCGCCACGTCGCGCTGGGCATGACCGAGGCCGATCGGCGACGAGATGAAGAGCGCGCGTTTCCGTCGGGCCGGCGCCCGGACAACCCGGGCGGCGGGCGGACGCGGCGCCGCAAAGTCGCGCAGGAGCAGGTTCACCTTGACGGGATCGCGCGCGGGCGGGAAATGTCCGCCGCCCTCGAAGGTCACCAGGCGGCCGCCGGTCACCTCGGCCAGCGCGGCGCCCCGCCCGTGGGGCACCAGGCCGTCCTCGTCGCCGTGGATCACCAGCACGGGGCCCTTCACCTTCGGACAGAGCTCGCGCACCTTGTCGGCCGACAGCGCCGGCGCCTCCAGGGTCGCGATCAGCGTCTCGGGCGTGGTCTGCAGGCCCCAGCCGACGCCGTCCTCGATCTGCTTGGTGGAATGCGGCTCGGTGAACATGAAGCCGAAGAAGAACTCGAGGAAGCCGCGAAAGTCCTTCATCCAGTAGTGCCGGTTGAATTTGTGCCAGCCCTCGTCGTCGGCGTGGTGGGCATTGAAGTTGATGTCGCGCCCGGTGTGGCGAGGCGCCAGCGGCAGCGCCGGGGCCAGAAAGATCGATCCGTCGACGCGCTCCGGATGCTCCGCCGCCAGGATCAGATGCCAGTAGGCGCCCGACGACGTGGAGACCAGCGTGGCGCGCGGGATGTCCAGCGCGTCGAGCACGGCCAGCGCGTCGCCGGCGTAGAGCCGGTCGTCGTAGGCGGCGGCCTCCGCCGGACGATCGGAGCGGCCGTTCCCCCGGCCGTCGAAGGTGACCACCCGCAGGTGTCGCGCCAGGTACGGCACCTGTGATTTCCACAGACGAGAGTGGACGATCGACCAGGTCGGCAAGAACAGCAGCGTGCGCGCCCCGGTCCCGAACACCTCGTAGCCGATCTTGACGCCGTCTCGATCCACGAACCCCTGTTTGTCCGGCTCCCGTGCTCTCATCGCGCCCCCCTTTCCAGTGACTCGATCCAGCGATCGATCGACCTCAACAACGCGGCGTGGCCGCGATCGACGCCCGAAAGTCGTTCCAGCATGATTCCCTGGTTGAACGTCGCCACCAGCGCGACCATCGCCTCGACACGCAGCGGCCCGTCGGCGATCCCGTACCGCTTCATCGCCGGCGTGAACGCCTCGGTCAGCACGTCGCACCATTGCCCGTGCACCGCGGCCAGGCGCGACCGCAGCTCAGGCTTGTTCCAGCCCATGGCCTGCAGCTCCAGCCAGATCTTCGGGTACCCGGCGGCCAGGTCCTCTTCGAGGAACCCCATCGCCTTGCGCCACTTGACCAGAAAGCTGGTCGGCGCCGCGTACATGGCGCGCTGGCGGACGATGAGGCGCGCCGTGAAGCGCTCCAGCACGGCCAGGAAAAGCTCCTCCATCGAGCCGTAGTAGTAGTGAACGAGGCCGTGGTTGAGACCGGCCTCCTTGCTGACGAGCCGGGTGGTGACGGCGCCGTGGCCGACGTCGATGAGCAGCCGCTCTGCCGCGTCGAGGAGCCGCTCCGCCGGCGAGGGCACCGGTTCGGGCAGCGCCGGTTCGGTCGGTTTGGGGGCCATCCGATCTCGCTCGATACTCCCGGGCCGGTCACGCCGTCAAGGCGCGCCGGCCCGGTCGCAGCGACCACGTTACGGACGGGCCTCGAGGATCATGTTGAACGGCGTCTCGGTCGCGCGGCGCAAGCGCGAAAAGCCCCCCTTGGCGACGACGATGTCGCGCAACCGCGCCTCGCCCGCCTGCGCGCCCAGTGCCGGCCCCTCGTGCGAGAGCGAGTGCGGCACGCACAGCAGCGCGGACGCCGAGTAGAACACCCGCCCCACGGGGTTGTGGTTGTCCTCCGGCTTGTCGCCGGCAATGGGCTCGACGATCAGCCAGGTGCCGTCCTTGGCGAGCGTCTTGCGGGCGTGCTTGGCGGCGCCGGCCGGATCTTCCATGTCGTGGAGACAATCGAAGTGGGCGACCAGATCGTACCCGCTGCCCGGATAGTCGGTCGACTTCGCGACGCCGAAGGTCACGCGGTCCCCCACCCCCGCCTCCTTGGCCCGTTTGGTGGCGATGTCGATCGATCCCTGGTGGTAGTCGAACCCCTGGAAGGTCGACTTGGGGAACGCCTTGGCCATCAGGATGGTCGAAGCGCCGCACCCGCACCCGACGTCCGCCACCTTGGCACCCGCCTCGAGCTTCGCCTTGACCCCATCGAGCGCGGGGATCCAGGAGCTCACCAGGTTGCCGATGTAGCCGGCCCGGAAGAACCGCTCCGTCCCTTCGAACAGGCAGGGGTGCTGGTTCCCCCACTCGAGGCCGCCGCCGCTGCGGAAGTTCGCCTCCATCTGGTCGAGGCCGCTCCACATGGCGCGTGCGACGTGAAACGCGCCGACCACCGCCGCCGGGCTCTCCTCGTCGGCGAAGGCGAAGGCCTGTTCGGGCGGCAAGGTGTAGCGCCCCGCCTTCGCATCGTAGGTCACGTAACCGGCGGCAGCTTGCCCGTCGAGCCATTCGCGGACGTACCGCTCGGCGGTCTGGGTGCGCTTGGCCAGCTCGCCCGGCGTCACTGGCCCGAGTGCCGCCATCGCCTTGTAGAGCCCCAGGCGATCCCCCAGGACCAGCAGCGCGCTGCTCATCGTCACGCCCAGGTCACCCACGATCTTCCCCATGAATGCATTCAGCTTCGCTTCGTCGATTGCCATCGCTCGCTCCTTTTCCGAGGCCCGCCGGGCCAGTTGGTCGATCGACTTAGTCATTTGACTTAGTCATACGACTAAACTGCCAGCAAGCGGGTGGAGCTGTCAAGCGTTTCGGTTCGAATCGCTCGCGGAGTGGCTTCGGGTCCGGGCGCTAGGGCGGACTGCCGGCGCCGACGCCTTTGCCTATCGAGTCGTCGATGCGGCCGCCTCCCGTGCCGGTCGCCGAGGTCGGCTGCCCTCCCGACATGTTCAGGTTGGGATCGCTCGGCACGATGACCCCGCGTTTCTTGCTCGGCACGTCGCCGTCGGCCGAAGGGTTGCCGCCGTTCGAGGGCTGCGCCCCCGCCGTCCGGTGCGCACAGCCACCCAGCGCGAGGAGCAGGGAAATCCCGGCGATGCCGATCGGAGCTTTCATGACCGTCAAGCTAGGCACACCTCAACCGGTACGCCAGCCCCAAAGGGTCGGCGATGGCCCCCTGCCCCGCCCGGCGCGGCGCCTCAGCGGCCGAATCGCCGGGAATCCAGAGCCGGCATGAGACCTTCCTCGGTCCCCTGCGCTCTAAAGCTGTTGCGCATGATCGTGACCACGACGAGAGAAGAAGCGGCCACCACGGCCAGGGCCGCGGCGATCTGCCCCCATCCGGTCTTGGGGCGCTCGACCGACGGCGGCGGCGTCTCGGGGCTCGGTGCGAGCGCCAGCGGCGCCGCTTCGGCCAGCATGCCGCTCACGGCGTGCCGCACCCCATCGCCGTCGTTGGCCCGAACCAGCGCAACGTCGAAGCGGCTGCCGTCGTCGCTCCGTACCAGCGCCAGCTTGAGCAGCGCAAGCGCGGGCGCGTCTCCCGGTACAGGCACCTCGGTCGGGGTCGCAACCAGGGCAAAAGCGGCACCCGCCTGGCGAGCCCGTTCGGCGGCGCCGCGATCGTCGAACGGCGCGGTGCCCGGCGCGACCTCGGCGACCTGAGGCGCTTGCAGACCGAACGCCGACACGGCGCTCTCGAACGCTCGGAGCCCCGACGCATTGGCGAGGGCGTCGCCGCCGCCCACATAGATGGGCAAGACCCGACCGGACCGCGCCCCCGGATACGCCACCGACGCCGCCACCGCGATCGCCCAGAGAAATCGAGCCGCCGCCAGCACAGTCACGATAGTGGCACCGCTGAACGCGCCGACCAACCAGATTCGGCCGCGCCGGCGGGCTGTCGAAAGGCGTATTCTAGAACCGAGGGAACCATGAACCGCACGTCGAGACTCGCCGCGATGGGCCTCATGCTCGGCTTGGGTTGTCGCGCCTCGCACGGCTCCGCGTCGGACGCATCGACGCCACGCGACGGCCCTGACGGAACCGGCGACGGTGCGCGCGACCGAATCTCCGACGCGGGGTCGACGCCCGCGCCGGATGGCGCGCCTTCGTGCGTTCCCGCGATTCCCGCCGTCGCCTGGACCAGTCCCTACGCGGGTTGGTCGCGCGGAATCCCGACCGATCCGGCCTTCTTCCCGATTTCGGTCTGGCTGCAGGGCTCCTGGCACGCCACCGAGATGGCGCAGCTCGGAATCAACATCTACGTCGGGAACAACGCGGGCACCGACGCCTTGGCCGCCAGCGATCTCGCGATCCTCGAGAAGCTGGGAATGTACGCCATCATCGGCCAGGACTCGGTTGGCCTCGCCAACGTCGACGATCCCACCATCGTGGGCTGGTGGATGACGCCCGACGAGCCGGACAACGCGCAGTCCGACGGCAAGGGCGGCTACGGCCCACCGGTCGCGCCGGCCACGCTGGTCGCCCAGTACGACGCGTACAAAGCGGCCGACGCCACCCGACCGATCTACCTCGGGCTCGGTCAGGGCGTCGCCTTCGACGGCTGGGAGGGACGCGGCAGCAACGCGCCGGCGGAGTCCGGCTATGTTCCGGCCGCCGACATCGTCGACTTCGACATCTACCCCTACAACAACTGCGGCGGCGACCCGAACGAGCAGATGACCTGCGGCCAGTTCTGGTTGAACGCCTTTGGCGTCGACCGGCTGCACCAGTGGTCGACCCGCCATCAGGCGGCCTGGACCGACATCGAGACGACCGCCATCAATGCGGGCAGCACCGACGGTCCGACGCCGGCGCAGACGAGGTCGGAGGTCTGGTTGGCGCTCATCCACGGCGCGAACGGGATCACCTATTTCATCGACACCTGGAACCCCTCCTTCAGAGAAGACGGCATCTTCGCCGACGCGACCATGGTCGGCGCCGTCACCGCGCTCAATCACCAGATCGCGTCGCTGGCGCCCGAGCTCAACAGCGCGAGCCTCTCCAACGTCGTGGCCGTGAACAGCTCGAACGCGGCGGTTCCCATCGACATGATGGTCAAGGCCCACGGCCAGACGGTCTATGTGTTCGCGGCCGCCTCGCGCGCCGGAACGACGCGGGCGTCGTTCACCGTGAGCAATCTCGCCGCCGACGGTTCGGTGACCGTGGTGGGCGAGAACCGCACCATCGACCTGGCGAGCGGCAAGTTCGCCGACGACTTCGCCGCCAACGACGTCCACCTCTACGCGCTCGATCTCTCGACCGTCACCTGCAACTAGCGCGGCGCGCCGCCCGAGACGATACGTCGAATAAACCGTCACTTTAGACAGGAAGTTCCGTTATTCCGGAGGACGCCGGGGAGACCTATCTACGGTACATCGTTACCGTCGTTGGTCACTCGAGGAGCGTACCCGTGAATAAGAACCTGAACCGAAGCCTATCCAAAGCTGGAGCGACACTCCTGATGCTCTCGCTGGCCGCCGGCTGCGGCTCTTCGAGCGCCTCGACGGACGGAGGGCCCTCGCACGACGGCGGGGGCGGGACGGGCGCGACCGGCGGAACGGGCGGCGCGGGCGGGAATGGCGGAACGGGCGCGACGGACGGTGGCAACAACTCACTCGATGCCTCCAACCTCACCCCGCACACCGCGCTTCCGGTCGCTCTGGCGACCGCCGGCAACTACGTGATCCTGGCCCAGACCGGGATCTCCACGGTGCCCCCCGCGGTCATCACCGGAGATCTGGGAATCAGCCCTTACGCGGCCGCCTCCATCACCATGTTCTCGTTGATCGCGGATTCGACCAACGTATTCTCCACCTCCGCGCAGGTCACCGGCAAGATCTACGCGTCCGACTACGCCGTCCCCACGCCGGCTAATCTGACCGCCGCCATCAGCGACATGGGGCTGGCGTTCACGGACGCGGCCGGACGCGCTCCCGATGTGACCGAGCTCGGCGCCGGGAACATTGGCGGGGCGACGCTCCCCGCGGGCGTCTACCAGTGGGGCACCGGCCTGCTGATTCCGACCGACATCACGCTGAGCGGCACCGCGACCGCGGTCTGGATCTTCCAGATCGCTCAGACCCTGACCGTCAGCAGCGCGACCCGCGTGCATCTGACCGGCGGCGCCTTGCCCAAGAACGTCTTCTGGCAGGTCGCCGGCAGCGTGGAGATCGGCACCACCGCCCACATCGAGGGGATCATCCTCTGCAAGACGATGATCAATATGCTGACGGGCTCGTCGATCGCGGGCAGGCTCATGGCCCAATCGGCGGTCACCCTGGACTCCAGCACGGTGGTCCAGCCGGCCCCGTAGGTCGCACGGCGGCCCCGCGCCCCTTGGACCGCCGTCACCTACCGGCGAAGATCTCCTGGCGAGCGGCCTGGCAGATGGCGGCCACCGCCGGGTGGCGGATCCGCCGTTCGACGGAGATCGCATAGAACTGCTGCCGGACGGCCTTCGCGCGCCCCACTACCCGCACGCCGTAGTCGTGGACGACCTCGGCCTCGATGACGGTCGGCGCCGCGAAGAGCCCCATCCCCTGCCGCCCGAAGTCCTTGGCCAGCGCGCTGTCGTCGAACTCGGCGACGATCTTCGGCCGGATCTCCTGTCCATCGAACCATTGCTCGAGGGCGCGCCGCACCGCCGAGGGCGCGCCGGGCAGCAGGAATGGCTTGCCGTCCAGCGAGCGCGGGAACGTCCGGCGGGTCGTGGCGGCCAGCTTGGCCTCGGCAAAGAAGGTCGTGCCGCATTCGCCCAGCAGGTGACTGAACGCGCGGATCGGCGGCGTGCGCCCCGCCGGCCTGTCGGCGATGACCACGTCGACGGTGTGCAGGGCCAGCTCGGCGATGAACTCCGCCACCGACTTGTCGGCCCGGCAGATCACCCGCACCGGCTGGTCGATCCGAAAGGCCGGCTCCAGAAACCGCCGCACCAGCGACGCAGGCAGGACATCCGCCACCCCCACCACCAGCCGCAACGGCCGCCCGCCGGCCGCCCGCCCCTTGAGCGTGTCGAGGAACTCGCGGCCCAGCGAGAAGATCTCCTCGGCGTAGCGGAACGCGACCCGACCGGCGTCGGTCAGCGCCAGGTGGCGGCCGCTGCGCACGAAGAGCTTTTCTCCCAGCACCTCTTCCAGTCGATGGATCTGGCCGCTGATGGTGGGGTGCGCCAGCCGCAGCTGCTTGCCCGCCGCGACGATGCTCCCCTCCTTGGCCACGACCCAGAAGTAGAAGAAGTGGTGGTAGTTCAGCCATTCCACGCCCGCCGACGCTACGCCGAAGGGCCGGGCGCCCGGTGTTTTATTTCTTGGCCCGCGCGAACCTAGAAGCAGTAGTTGAGATCACGCCACAGCCTCGCCACATTTTGCGCCTATCTTTAGGCCGGCCCCAAGCGGAATACCGCTGAACCGATTACCGCCCCTGCCGGCACTGTCGTTGAAGTAGTTTGGACCCTGCCTCCCCTTAAGGAATAGACATGAACGGTTTTCGCTTGGCTTTCGCCTGTGGGCTGGGCGCGCTGCTGCTCGCCTGTTCGAGCAACCCCAAGGGCATGGCCTCTGCCGGCGTCGGTGGAGAGACAGGTGGTGGCGGCAGTGGCGGCGCCGGCGCGACCGGGGCCGCTGGCGGAGCGGCAACGGGAAGCGGCGGCTGGTCGGGCACGACCGGCGCCGGGGGCACCACCGGAAGCGGCGGCAGCACGGGCAACGCGGGCAGCGTGGGCAGCGTGGGAACGACCGGCACTGGCGGATCGCCGCCCTCCGGGCCGTACGCCTGGAAGAACGTCGCCATCGGCGGCGGCGGGTTCGTCAGCGGCATCGTCTTCAG
>CALAOV010000151.1 GCA_937889515.1 uncultured Myxococcales bacterium
CAGTCGCGCCGCCGCTGTCCGTCGAGCCGCCGGACGCCGTCGCGCCGCCGGATGAGGTGCCCCCCGCGCCACTGCCCGCGGGTGAGCCGTTCGACGAGCAGCCCGTTCCTGAGGGGCCGAGGGCGGCGATGGTTGCCGCGACGAGGATCGCGTGCCGGCGATATCTGGTCATATCCCTCTACTGTCCGTGACCGGCCGGTTGTTCATAGAAGGCGAAGGGCGGGTGAATCCGGGTGAGCGCACCGATCGCGCGTCGCTGTCGGCCGCGGGGATGCCGACCGTCCTTCGTCCGGCTGGTCGGCTCTTCGCCGAGGAGCGTCGCCCCCTATCAGGCGCTTGCTTGGTTTAGCAACTAGTTGACATACCAACTATCTTGGGGCTATCGTCGGACCTCTAGCGCTCGGGTCGGGCAGGCACGACAGCGCGCCGTGTCTGCGAGGTTGGTAGGCCCCTCGACAAGGAGACAGCGAGATGCACTCGACATTCATCCATTCTCCAAAGAATCGGGCGAACCGCGGCTGCTCCTGGTCCCAACTTGCTGCCGTCGCGATTTCAGTCATCTCGATCGTGGCCTGCTCCTCTTCGGGCGGCGGCTCGAACAGCGGGGGGACCGGAGGCGGCACAGGCAACGGCGGCAGTGGTACGGGAACCGGAGGAACCACCGGAAGTGGTGGCGCCGGCGGCTCAAGCGGTACCAAGGGCTCTGGCGGTGAGACGGGGACCGGTGGCGCCACCGGGGCTGGCGGTGCGACGGGAACTGGCGGATCCACTGCCACCGGCGGAACAACCGGGACGGGTGGTGCGGCCGGTAAGGGCGGGGCGACCGGAACTGGTGGAAGCAACTCTGGCGGCACGACCGGAACCGGCGGGGCTGCTTCGGGAGGCGCCATTGGATCCGGCGGCAGTGGGACTGGTGGCTCAGGTGGATCGAGCTGCTCCAACACGATCAAGTCTGGCGATACGACCGAGACCATCACGTCCAGCGGCGCGTCTCGATCGTTCATTGTCCACATCCCGCCAAGCGGCAAGCTCACCGGCCCGCTGCCGGTGGTGTTCGACTTCCATCCGCTCGGCGGCAGCGGCTCGTCTCAGGAGTCCGCGTCGGGGTGGGGCACCAAGTGCGACAGCGTGGGCTGCATCGCCGTTTTTCCGAACTCGGCATCGAATGGCGGCAACGGCTGGAACGTGGGGTACTGCTGCGATGGCGCCCAGACGAACAAGGTCGACGACGTCCAGTTCACGCGTGACATGATCAAGTGGCTCGAGGCCAACACCTGCGTCGATCCCAAGCGCCTCTACGCGAGCGGATGCTCCAACGGCGGCGGCATGTCCTACATGCTGGCCTGCAATGCCGCCGACGTGATCGCCGCGGTGGCGCCCGTCGACTTCCGCTGCATCACCGGCACGCAACCGGCGAGCGCCTCACAGCTGACGGCCACGAACAACACAGCGTGCACGTGCAACCTGCCGCGCCCGATCTCAGTCACCGCGTTCGACGAAGGTCAGGACAACTCCATCGTCCCGTACAACGGCGGTGACACCGTGGTCGCCGCGGACTGCCCCCCAGGAGGCAACTGCAGCGCCTTCATCTTCCCGAGCGCGCAGGTGAACATCGACACGTGGGCGCACTTCGACATGTGCACCGGTTCGGCGAGCACCCTGTCGACCAACTCGATCTGCAAGACGTACATGACGTGCTCGGCCAACACCGAGGTCACTCTCTGCACGGCGCCGAGCAGCAGTCACTGCGGCAGCTACTCGCTGGCGAAGATCGTCGACACGGCCTGGGGGATGTTCCAAAACGAGTCGTTGCCATAGGCGCGTCGTTCGCGCGGACAACCTCTCCGGCCGTGTGACAGAGATGGCGCCGAGCAAGAAGACGAAGGAAGCCAGGTTTCAGTTCCATTCTCGTGGTGCCCGGCCGGACGTTCTTCCGCTGGACGCTGGCTTCATCCTAACGGTCGGACCTGCTTCGCTCTGGCTCGATCATGAGACAGCGGAGGAGACGGTGTTACTACTCGCGGACGCCATCGATGCCCGCTACGGTCTAGCTGGGGCGCGGCGCAGCTCGAATTGATGGCGAGGCCAGCCCTAGAAAAGTCCCACCAGTCCGGTAGAGTCGCGCCGCCCGCCCTTGGGCCCGTAGACTTCCAATTGACGCCGGACCATTCTTCTCGCGCGAAGAAGCTCGCCCCCCAGAACAGCAGGGTGCTCGACCTCGACCGTTATACGGTCGCGTACCTGGTCTGGACTGCCAACAAGCTTTCGCGCGGCGCCTCGCACAACTACCTGAAGGTGTTCGGTGTCGGCGTCGAGACCTGGCGCTGCCTCGTGCTGCTGGCCATTCACAACTCGATCACTGCGCAGCAAGTGTCGCAGGTTATGGGCATGGACAAGGCCTCGGTCAGCCGCTGTTTCAAGATCATGCAGGCCAAGGGTCTAATCCTGATGGGGCTCGACGCCTCTGACGGCCGGGTGAGAATCGCCACGTTGACGCCGAAGGGGCGCGCGCTGCATGACCAGATCCTCGAGATGGCCTTGGAACGCGAGCGCACGTTGCTGGCGGTATTGAGCGAACCGGACCGCGAAACGCTGCTCCGTCTGCTGAAGCGGCTGCACGAGAACCTGGCGGCCGTCGAGACGGCCACGGCCGGCTACATCGCCAAGCGCTACCCCCGCGCCGCGCGGCGCCGCCCCCGGGCAGGCGAGGAATAAAGTCCCTCGCCGTCGGACAGTCCGCTGCCGTCGCGGCGATCCCCGTAGCCAGCGCTCGCTGCGATTCAGGGGACGCCGAGCGTTCGCGAACCGAGCTTCTTGACGGCGGTCGCGGCGGTCCCGGTCACTGGACTGTGCTGGCATTCCGCGGCGGGCGGCGCTTCGGAGCCGCCCCTGCCCGCCGACCTTCACCCCGTTGCGGCTCCGTTTTCTACCCGGTTTCTACCCAACCACGCGATCGCCCACGAACCCTCGACGCGACGTCGCCGAATTGCGAAAGGACGTCGCGGACTTGGATTGTTGGGGCGAGAGGATTTGAACCTCCGACCTTTCGGTCCCGAAACGGCGACGACGGGATCGCAGCGAGTGAGAATGGTTCACAAGTAGGCGAGAAGATTGGAAGCAGGGAAGGGGAGGCAGTCCAGCCGTCCCAGTTATCCACAGGCGTTTCGAAGAATTTTACTACCCGGCTACTACCCAAAACTGGGACCGCGTTCGCGCCGGGAACCGCGCCCAGGGTGGCGACAACGCCGACGATTTCGGATTTGGTCGCGCTGCACGGCGGGCGCGATCGAATGCTGCGCGTGGCTGACGTAGCCGAAAAGCTGGGGGTCTGCGCGGCGACCGTCTACCGGCTGTGCGAACGAGGTGAGCTGGCGCACGTCCGGATCGTCAACTCGATCCGAATCCGACCGGCCGATCTCAGTGAGTTTCTGCTGCAGATATGGGCACCTCCAACCGGACTACCTGCGCCGCGAGATCGATCGTCTGCGCTTCAACACCGAGCCCGCGGACGATTTGTCCAACGGTTCGCAGCCGTCAGCAGTGCTTAGCCAAAAGCTTCTTACAACCTTCTTACAAGCGACTCGATCCGCGTCCTCGACCCCGTCGGAGGGAGGCGACTTTCGCGAAGAGATTTCAGAGGTTACTTCTGCGGGGTGGACGGGACTTGAACCCGCGGCCTCCGGCGTGACAGGCCGGCGTTATAACCAAGCTTAACTACCACCCCAGATGCGACGGGCGTGATGCTGCCCGACGCGGCGCTGGATCTACCTGCTAGGCGATGGAGTGTCAACCGGAGGGCGCACCTCGGCCCGGCTGTGGTACGGTGCGCGCCAGATTTCGAGGAGGCACTCCATGGCGCATCGGAAGATTCTGGTCGGACTGACGCTCTCGGCGACGCTCGGGTTTCTGGCGGCCTACGTCCCGGGACAGGCGGCGCGCGCGGACGGCAAGCCCGCCGCGGCCCCGGCCGCCGCGCCGACCTGCAAGCTCCACGGCAAGAAATGCTGTGACCCCGCGGTCGCGGCGCACCTACCCAAGGCCGCCGTCTACAAGGCTTGCGGCGAGTCGGACGCCACCTACCTGGGTGAGGACGGGTCGGAGAAGGAGACCTGCAAGTACTTCTTCAAGGTCGGCAGCGAGAAGGAAGACGACACCTACGTACAGGTCTACGCGCCGGTGCAGAAGACGGTCCTGGAAGAGCCCAACGACCCGTTCTTCTCCTACAAGAAGGTCGGCAAGGTGTACATGACCGAGAAGGCGAAGTCGCCGAAGTCGGCGCCGATGCTCGCCGCGCAGACCGGCCTCTACATGCCGGCCAAGGGGTACTCGGTGACCGTGAACGCCTCGGTCAAGGTCTGCACCAAGGCCGAGACCAAGAAGCTCGCCCCCGAGATCAAGTAGTCAGCCTACTCGGGCTTTTCGGTGGTCTGGAAGAGCCAGTCCATCCAGGGGAACGTCACGTTGAAGTTCACGTGCGCCATCCGTCCCAGGACGTGATGGCGCCGGTGGTGGGCTTGCCGTCTGCGAAAGGCGCGTAACCGGCCGATGCCGGCGCGATCCAGCGTCGCGTCGGGCAAGTGGTAGAGGGCGTGCAGCGCCTCGTACATCAGAAAGTAGGCGACGGCGGCCAGCAGGAAGATGCCGGCCAAGCCGGGGCCACGCAGGAATCCGGCCAGCAGCAGGATCGGCGACGCGATCAGGAACAGACCCAGCATCGTGTACCAGGGCATCATCACCAGGCCGAGCTCTGGGGTCACGGTGATTGGCATGTTGGTCTCGGTGAAGGCCAGGTGGTGAAGCTGGGCGTGGTTCCGGTACATGATCCGCGGCGTCAGGGGGCGGTGCATGGGGTTCCGGTGGACCATCCACTCGATGAAGTTCGCGACCACGAAGAAGACCGGCATCAGCAGCCAGTCGATCGGGCGCGCGCGCGCGGCCAGCGCACCGCCCAGCGCGGCCAGGGCGGCGGCGATGGTCAGGGTCTGGGCAATTTGGCGGCCGGGGCGGTAGTCGGCCGGCAGGTGCTCGCCGCGGTCGAACCGGGCTGCGGCCGGTGGAGCCGGTGTGGTCGCGGTTGCCTGCCCCATGATCCGAGTATGGCTCCCCACCAAAGTCATCGGCCACTCGGGGCGCGCGCTTTATCGCTACACTAGCGCCATGCCTTCTTTTGACGCGGTTTCGAAGGTCGATCTGATGGAGCTCGACAATGCGCTCAACACCGCGCGCAAGGAGCTGGCGCAGCGCTACGACTTTCGCGGGACGAACACCGACCTCGAGCGTGGCCCGGAGGGGATCGTGCTTCGGTCGTCCGACGAGCCGCACGCGGTGGCGGCGCTGACGGTCCTGCGCGAACGGATGGCCAAGCGCGGGGTCTCGCAGCGGGCGCTGGATCCCAAGCCGATCGAGGCGGCGGGTGGGCAGACGGTGCGGCAGCTCATTCTGGTCAAGCAGGGGATCGAAATCGAGGTCGCCAAGAAGATCGTCAAGGCGGTCAAGGACGCCAAGCTCAAGGTGCAGGCGCAGATCCAGGGGGACGAGCTGCGGGTGTCGGGCAAGACCCGCGACGAGCTGCAGGCGGCGATCGCGTTCGTCCGCAAAGGGGACTTCGGCGTCGACCTGCAGTTCGTGAATTTCCGGGACTGAGCGCCGATCTGGTCGAAATCGAGCGTCCGTCGGCGGCGGGCGCTAAAATCCGCGGCGTGCGGGGTCCCCCAAGTTTGCACCGACGATTTCCGGTCGCGCTTTCGGCGCCCATCGCGCTGTGGACGCTCATCGCGCTCTGCACGCTGGGCTGTCGCCACCGCAAGTCTGCGGCGCCGTCGACGCCGGCCCAGCCGACGGCGGGCAAGCCGTCCCGGCCGGCGATTCCAACCCGGGCGACGGCTCCCGCGCTGGCGCCGGGCGAGACGCTCGCCTACGAGCGCGGCGTGGCCAAGAAAATGACGGTGGTGGCCGCGCGCACCGCCGGCCTCCTCGACATCGATCTGAGCGACGGGTGGGCGCCGTACATCTTGCAGGACGGCGATCCGCCCAAGCCGAACGCCTACCGCGAGACCTTCGTCGGCCTGGCCAACGATCTGCTCGACGCGGATGGCGAGCCGGCTCGGGCGGGCGGGCACAACTACCTGGAGGCGTTCGGTATCCCGCCCACGCTGTCGGTGCTGGCGGCGCGCGCCGAAGAGGACGTGCTTGCCGCGCGCGAGGCCTGCTACGACGCGGTCGATCGGGAAGCGCTCGA
The DNA here is from genome assembly GCA_937889515.1 of uncultured Myxococcales bacterium. GTDB lineage: Bacteria > Myxococcota_A > Polyangia > Fen-1088 > Fen-1088 > JADGRB01. The sequence goes on from CALAOV010000151.1 coordinate 6,239, forward strand.
GCGCTTCACGGGAGAGGTCGGGTTTCTCGATCGCGATCGCTCCAAGCGCGACTACAACGAGGCGCTGCAGGACGCGGCCTTCGTCGAGAAAGGCCTGGCGGCGCGGCAGGCCGAGGCGTCGATGACCCGCGAGGCGGCCCTCGAGGCGCTACGCGCCGATCCCAAGGCGCGTGGCCGTGTCGATCGGGAGGCCCGGGGCCGGGCGCGTCTGCGGGCGGTGCGGGCGGCGCAAGCGCGTTTGCTGTGCGAGGGGTTGCTCTCGCCGCGGAGTCGGTTCGTCTCGGGGATGTACGATCTGCCGACGCACGAGGCGCTGGCGGCCTGGGAGCGCAAGAACGACATCTTCGGGTGGGGATTCCTGGACGGCGAGACGCTGGGGACGCTGCTGCGGCCGACGCGTGACCTCCTGCTGGACGATTTTCGACGCCTGCTGGCCGAGCGAATCGCCGATGGGGCCGACATCGTCGAGGACGGATCGATCAACCTGGCGCGGCGCCGAAATCCGCCCACCTGGCGCGACGAGGCGGGCGCCACCCACCCGGTTCCGGATCTGATCGACGACCACGTCAACGCGCTGCTGCGCGCGCTGGGGGTCAATTCGGCCGAGGATGCGATCGCGTTCCTGCGCGCGCACCGCGCCGCCTTCGCCGGGCTTCACGTCGCCTTCCAGGCGCCGCCGCTGCCCGCGTATTACCAACCAGACGCCGGCGCCACGGAGATGAACCTCTCCGCCGAGATCGACCGCGGCGACGTCTGGTACGACTTTCCGTTCGACGCGCGCGGCAAGCCGATCGTGCAGCGGCGCGATCACTTTCCGCACCTGACGCTCTTCGTGAAGTGGCACGGCCAGAAGATCCCGCTGTGCTGGTGGCGCACGACGGTCGGGTCCTGGCGCAGCGAGCTGCACGCGGACGGGCACGTCTACTTCAAGTACAAGAACTCCGACGTCGGGCCGCGCATCTGGAAGGAGATCGTCGCGGCGCCGGTCTGGATTCCGCCCGACGGGACCCCCGTCGAGGATCTGCTCACCCGCAAGGTGCTGGACCGGAACGTCGGCCCCGTCACGGTAGTCAAGACCGACGTGATGGGACCGGGGTACCAGTCGGCCTACGGTCTGGCGATGGGGATTCACGTCGACCCCAAGCGGGGCGACTTCGACAACCAGATCCGGACGCACGGGTCGGTCGACTACACCTCGATCGCGCGTCGATTCTCCCACGGGTGTCATCGGCTGGTGAACAACCGCGCCGTGCGCCTGTTCGATTTCGTGCTGCGCCACCGCGCCTTCCGGCGGGTCGGGAACGTCCCCCTGAACCTCAAGAAGCATTTCGAGGTCGACGGTCAAACCTACCGCTACGCGATCAAGACGCGCGGCTACTACTACGAGCTCGAAAATCCGGTGCCCGTGAACGTGCTGGACGGGCGCATCATGGGCGAGGTGAAAAAGCCGATCACCGCCTACGTGCGCAAGCCGGGCATCGACTATGGCGCGGCGCCGGCGGTGGGCGATGCCGCCTCCACGGGCGTCGTGGCGCCGGGTCCCGAGACCGCGCCGGAGCTCGGCCCCTGAGCGCGACGCGACCGTGAGGTCGGTGGCGACGATCGCGCTCGGCCTGTTGCTGGCCTCCGGGGCGCGTGCGGCGGCGACGGCGCCGGAGCCCGGCGTCGATCTGGACGTGACGCTCGATCCGGGCGCGGCGCGGGTCGGGGGGCACGCGCGGCTTCGGGTGTTCAACGACGGGACCGTTTCGCTGGCGGAGCTGCCGCTCTGGCTCTACCCGAACCACCTCGCGACGCGCTCGAGCGCGCTCGGCGACGTCAACTACCACTGGCTCTATCCGGGCTGGTTCTCGCCCGCCGGCATCGAGATCCGGAACGTGCGCGCCGACGGGGCGGCGGCGTCCTTCGAGCTGGAGGATACGCCCTCCGGGGCACGCACCATCGCCCGGGTTTCGTTGCCGGCGCCGCTGCCGCCCGGGCAGGCGATCACGATCGACGTCGATTTCGAGACCCGTCTGCCGCGGCGGTTCGGCGCCTTCGGGTGCGACGGGCTCCGCTGTCGTCTGATGGGCGGCTTTTATCCGATGCCCGCTCGGTTGGGCGCCGCGGGTTTCGATCTGAAGGCGCCGCCGGC
>CALAOV010000152.1 GCA_937889515.1 uncultured Myxococcales bacterium
CCCGTCCCAGCGCCCCCGGCGCCCGTCGCGCCCGCGGCGCCCGCGGCGGCCCCGCCACCCTGCCCGGCGTCGCTACCCCCCGCATCATTCCCGCCATCGCCGCCCGAGGAGTCCGCCGAATTGCCGCACCCGCTGGCGAACCCCCAGAGCAAGCCCACCGTGGTCGCGGTGAGCAAAGAAAGACGTAACCGCACCATGCACCGATACCCCAAGTCGCAGGCCCCAGCAAACATCCTGGGATGCGGCGCCTCAAAGCGCCACGACGCAGTGTGAAAACGGTCTTTGAATGAGCCGGTGGCCCGGTCGGTGGGCACTAATACATATGCGGCTCGCGCGCGTTCCAGCGAATCGGCGGCGACACGCGCGGTTCCCGTTGGGGCTCCCCGTGAAGCTTCAGGTGGTTGGCCAGGCGGGGTCCATCGTCGTCGAGATCGTCGATGTCTCGGCCGGCGGGCTGCGGCTGCGATCGCTCGGCGAGGAGGTGCGGGTGACCCAGCGCGCCACGCTCCGCTTCATCCTCGCGGACCAGCGCGCCTGCGCCGCCGGCGGGCGGGTGACCCGGGTCGAACGCGGGGGTGCCTTCGTGCTCGCCCTGGACGAGACCAACGACGCCTTTCGCAGTTTCTTGGCGTCGCTGTCGGCCGGCGGGCTTTGAGCTGCGCGGCGCGCCCACCGTTCAATTGCGATGAACGGCGGACCGGACGCTCGATCAGCGCGCGCTGACCGCCGAAGAGCCGATGATGATCTCGACGCGGCGGTTGTTCGCCCGATTCTCGGCGGTCAAGTTGTCGGTGATCGGCTTGCTGGAGCCCATCCCGACGGCCGAGATCTTTTCTGATGGCACGCCGCGAGAGACGAGGTAGTCGCGCACCGCGGTCGCCCGATTGAGCGACAGTGGCTGGTTGGTCTTGTCCGAGCCTTGGGCGTCGGTGTGGCCCTCGACGACCATTTGCTTGTCGGAGCCCTGCGCCTTGAGGGCCTCGGCGACCTGGTCCAGCTTGGTCATCGCGGTGCTCAGGAGGGCGTACTTGCCCGAGACGAAGAGGACGCTGCCGGAGAGGGTGATCACCATCCCGCGGGTCTCCTCTTTTACCGCCGCGACCGCAGCGAGGTCCTTCATGGCGCCGGCGAGGCCGGTCTCGGCCGTCATCCGCGCCTCCTTCTCGGACGCCAACTTGGTGGCGGTTTCATCCAGCTCATGGCCCTGCGCGCTGTTGGCGGCCCGTAGGTCGTTGGTGGTCGTCTTATTGTCCCGGCGCTCTTCCTTCAGTTGCTCGCGGGTGGAGGCCAGAGCCGCCTGTCCGGTCTTCACCTGGGTGTCCCGAACCACCACGCCGGCCTTGACCGCCTCGGCGATCCTCGCGCGATCGACCTCGGTGCGGGCCTTGGCGTCGGCCAGCTCGACCTTGAGCTCCGCGATGTAGGCGTAATCGCGGCATTCGTAGGTATTGCCGTGGTCCGCAAACTCCTTGTCCGCCCGATCGAGCGCGTTCTTGGCGTCGTAGAGCTCGGTCGGCGTCATCTTGGCCGCCAACCCACCGCTCGAGACCGCATAGGCATCTCGCGCCGTGACGAGCTCTGCCGGGGCCGTGCTGGCACAGGCGCCCATCGATCCCGTAAAGGCGCCCGCGAGCGCGATGGTGACGATCAAACTTTTGTCTCTGGTCTTCATTTTGGAGATCCTCGAAAAAATGGTTGGCGGGAAACTACGGCGTGTCGCGCGCGTGGACCGCCTTCAGGTCTTCGCTCGCCTGTAGGGCGCTCTGGTGCACCGCGACCTCACGCGCCAGCACCAGGGCTAGCTCGCCATCGGATTCGGCGCGGGCCAGCACCAGCACCGCCCGACGATCGCCGTTCGACGCCATCTTCTTGGCGCTCTCGGTCTGGTCCTTCGCCAGCTGCAGATGAAGCTTGGCCGCCGGGACGCTGTCCGCGCCGGTTTCCTCGGCGCCCCGGATGCTCGCCTCGGAACGTTCGAGTTGGCTGGCGGGGATCTGCACCGAAGCGCACCCCCCGAGTCCCAACAGAGCCAAGGCAGCCAACGAGATCATCGTCTTGCTCATCAAGAGACGTTAGTCATCATCGCCGACGAACACAGGCCCGCGGGACCGCGCGAACGACGAAACAAGCGACTCCCACCGGCGTGCGATCCACGGTCGAGCTACGCTTCGGACGGAACGCTCGGACGAGGTGGCGCGAGGCCGCCTCGAGGCGGCCTTGTAGACGGACAATTCTAGGCAGATGCTCTCGGCCGTGACGCGTCCGCCGGAGCAAGCGAATGGGGCCCCCGCGGCCCGCGTGCTCCTCGTCGACGACGAACCGTCGGTGGCCACCGAGCTGGCTCGGCTGCTGGGACTGGCCGGTCACCTGGTCACCATCGCCAGCGACGGCGCCGAGGCGATCGCGCTGGTCGAATCGACGCCGTTCGACGTCATCGTCAGCGAGATCCGGATGCCCAACGTCGACGGCCTCACCCTGCTGCGGGCGATCCGCAGCCGGGATCTGGACGTCCCGGTGGTCTTCTTGACGGGCAGCCCCACCCTCGAGACGGCCGTCCAGGCCATGGAGCACGGCGCTTACCGGTATCTGGTGAAGCCCGTCGACGGGAACGAGCTGGCCGCCCTGGTCGAGCGGGGCGCGCAGCTGCACCGGTTGGCGCTGGTACGCCGGGAGGCGGCCGGCCAGCTCACGGGCAAGCCGATCGGCGATCTCGCCGGGCTCGAATCCCGGTACGCCTCGGCGGTGGAGAAGCTTTGGATCGCCATGCAGCCGATCCTGTCGTGGCGCGATCGCTCCGTGTACGCCTACGAATCGCTGCTCCGAAGCGACGAGCCGACCCTGCGCAGCCCGCTCGATTTCATCGAGGCCGCCGAGCGGCTGGGGCGCACCGGGGAGCTCGGGCGCACGATTCGCCAGCGGATCGCCGATCAGATGGCCGCCGCCCCCGAGTCGATCCAGGTGTTCGTGAACCTGCATCCCCTCGATCTCGTCGACGAGGAGCTCTGCTCGGGCAGCGGCGCGCTCACCCCCTTCGCCTCGCGGGTGGTCCTGGAGGTGACCGAGCGCGCGGCGCTCGAGAAGGTGCCCGGCCTCAGCGCCGGCGTGCTTCGCCTACGCCAGCTCGGATATCGCCTCGCGCTCGACGATCTCGGCGCCGGCTACGCGGGCCTCTCCAGCTTCGCTCTCCTGGAGCCGGAGATCGTCAAGGTCGACATGTCCCTGATCCGCGGGATCCACGAGTCGCCGATGAAGCAGAAGCTCTTTCGTTCTTTCACGACCCTCTGCAAGGATCTCAACACCCAGATCATCGCCGAGGGTGTCGAGGTCGCGGAAGAGCGGGATTGTCTGAACGGCCTGGGCGGCGACCTCTATCAGGGCTACCTGTTCGCCCGCCCCGGCCGCGGCTTCCCGCAACCCGTGTATTGATTAGAACAGGGACCCTCAAAGGGTCCCTGCGACCCCCCGCGAAGAGTCCCGCCGGGCGAAGCCCGTCGGGACTCACGCGATCAGAACGTCAGGCCTTACCGGAGGCTGCTCCGGTTGGGGCTGCGGCGGCGGGAGACGCCGAGGGCTAGGCCGAGGAGCGCGAGGAGCCCTGCGGCGCCTCCGCCGCTCGGTGAGCCAGCTGCCGTCGCGCAGGAGCAGCCGGAGCTGGCCCCGTCGCCGGTAGAGCCGGCTGCGCTGCCACCACT
>CALAOV010000153.1 GCA_937889515.1 uncultured Myxococcales bacterium
CCACCGAGATCTACACTCTTTCCCTACACGACGCTCTTCCGATCTCGCGTCGCGCCCAGCGAGAGGATGCCCCTCAGAAAATTGCCGACCTCCTTGCTGCCCGCGTAGTTGCAGGCGCGGACGTCCTGTTTGAGGATCTTGTTGCAGATGTGGTCGTGGAGCTGGAACTTGATCATCGTCGCCAGCGCGTAGTCGTAGTACTGCGCGGGGTCGTCGTTGATGTGGGTCTTGGTGCAGGCGTCGCAGAAGTCACCGTCGCGACCGGCGGGCGGCACGACGCCCTGGAACTCGGCGACGTACTCCCACCATTTGTGCTGCCATTCCGTGACCGGCAGGTCGGTCTCGTAGAGATCGTGCTCGAAGTGGCTCATCGTGCCGGCCGAAAACGGAAGAAACACGATCGAGTCGAGCGCCGATTGCAGCAGCCAGCCGGTGGGATCCGGCTCTTTTCCGGCCGGCATCACGCCCACCTTGACCAGATAGGGCGTCTGCTGGCTGGCCAGCTTGGCCAGTTCCCCGATCCCTTCGTGAAAGGCGCGGTTGGCGCCCTCGCGCAGCAGGTAGGGAACCTCCGGACGCGAATAGGAGAGGAAGTAATAGATGTGACCGAGCTCGTGGTGGGCGGTCTCGAACCACTGGTCGTTGGCCTCGACGCTCATGAGCGACCGGACGTCTTGCCCGCGATCGATGTGCCAGGCCGAGGCGTGGGCGTTTTTCTTGCGCGCGACGCCCGGCGGGACCGGGTAGAGGTCCGACCGCTCCCAGAACGAGGCGGGCAGCTTGGGAAAACCGAGCGAGACGTAGAAGTTCTCGGCGCTCTTGACGATGCTCTCCGGCGTCGCCCCCTTGAACAGCGGATCGAGATTGGTCCCCTCGATGAGTCCCGGCCAGCTCTGCGCCCAGCGGTTGGCGATCCAGTGCGCGGGGATGAGGCGCGGCGGTGGGCGCTTGAAGTGCTCCGCCAGGTCGTATTTGGCAAAGCAGTGCAGGGCGTCGAAGAGCGGTCGGGTCGTGGTGAGCGCGTCGTCGAGCAGCGCCATCATCTCGTCGACGGTCATCCCGTAGTCGGCGACCTGGAGCGCGAAGTACGAGCCGTAGCCCATCTCGCGCGCGACCTGGTTGCGCAGCTTGACCAGCTCGACCAGGCCCGGCTTGAGCGGTCGGCCGATCTCCTTGGAGGCGTTCCAGACCCGCAGCCGTTCGCCGAGGTCCCGCGACTTGCGCAGGATCTCGTCGATCTCGTTGGCGGTGGTGGGCCGCGCGCAGCCGCCGCCCTTGGTCGGCTGCAGACAAAAGGTGTAGCCGTCGAGGAGGCTCGACTGGCGGGCCTCCGCCTCGACGCGCCTGGCGACCACCTCGGGAATGGTTCCGGGGCTCTCGGCGGCCCCCAGCAAGAGGCGCTGGAGCTGGCGCGCGGTGGAATCGTCGAGCTGCTTGCCGTTCTTGAGCAGCGCCTTGGTCTTCTCGATGATGATCTTCGAGCCGCCGAGCGCGGCCAGCGCCTTGTCGGCGCCCATGCGCTGGCCGGTGTGCTCGGGCGTGACGTCGGTGGCCGCCTCCCAGTCGGCCAGGTTCGCGCTCTGCGCGACCGGGGCCAGCAGGCTGGTGGTCGTCGCGATGAAGACCTCCGCCTCCTTCTCGGCGGCCGTCTGCTTGCCGGTCTTCTTCGCGACCGGCTTGGCGCCCCCCGGTCCATGCAGGCCATCCGGTCCATCCGCTTTCGGGGGGCTGCCAAAAGCGTGGGCGGCGCCGGCGGCGACACCCGCGCAGGCAACCAGAAAGCCGGCCCATCGAATCGAAGCTCGCATGTCGGAAACGTACCTCAAGGTATCGGCCATAGACAGTCGAGTGGGTGCGTGGTAACTGAGCGGCGTCGCATGCGTCGGTCACTGTTTTGCGGATTTGCGCTCCTGTTTGCCTGCGGGCTGGCGGGCCTCGGATGCAAGCAAGGGCTGGGCGGGCGCTGCGTGCAGGCCAGCGACTGTGAGAGCGGCATCTGCTCCAGCTACGGGGAGTCGGCCGCGGCGGGCCAGTGCAGGGCCAGCACCACCGTCGCGACCGGTGGCACCGGCGGCGGGACGGGAGGATCAACGGGCGGGTCGGGTGGTGCGGCCGGCGCCGGTGGATCATCCGGTGGCACGGGCGGAGCGAAGGCGTCCGACGCCGGCCTAGATGCCGGCGGCGCGGCGGGGGACACCCATCCGGACGCCCAGACCCGCGACGCCGTCTCGGGCGACGCGCGGCGCAGCGATGCACGGCCCGCCGACGCGCGGTCCGACCTCGCGCCCGATCGCTAGCGGAAGCCGGAAGCCGGAAGCCCGCTCAGGCCGCGCCGAAGCGGACGTCCGAGATCTCGTACTCTCGGGTCCCCTTGCCGGTCTTGAGCGTGACCGATTCGCCGCGCTCGCGGCCGATGATGGCGCGGGCCAGCGGGGCCGAGATCGAGATCCGTCCCGCCTTGATGTCGGCCTCGTGGTCGCCGACGACCATGTAGGTCACCTCGTCGCCGCTGCCGGTGTCGATGAGCTTGACGGTCGCGCCGAAGACCACCTTGGTCCCCGAGAGCTTGGTGGGGTCGATGACCTCCGCCTGCGCCAGGATCGATTCGATGTCGCGCGACCGCCCCTCGATGAACCCCTGCCGCTCCTTGGCGGCGTGGTATTCGGCGTTCTCCTTGAGGTCGCCGTGGGCGCGCGCCTCTTCGATGTCGAGCACGTTCTTGGGGCGCTCGACTTCGCGCAGCCGCTTGAGCTCGTCCCTCAGATTTTGCTGACCTTGCGGTGTCATCGGAAACTTCGCCATGACGACCTCACCCTCTCTGGTATTCCTGCAGCGAACGTACCCGCATCTTGCCGGCGCGCAGCTCGGCGATGGCGCCGACCGCGGCGCTCGCCGCCGACAGGGTCGTATAGTACGGGATTCCCCGCAGCAGCGCGTTGCGGCGGATCGGGAAGGAGTCTTTTATCGCCGCCGCGCCCGAGGTGGTGTTGATGACCAGGTGGATGCCCCCGTCGAGGATCCGGTCGACGCAGTGGGGGCGACCCTCGCGCACCTTGTTCACCCGCTGCACGGCGATGCCCTTGCCGGTCAAGAATTGATACGTCCCGACCGTCGCCAGGATCTCGAACCCGAGGTCGACCAGACCCTTGGCGACGGCGACCGCGCCGGCCTTGTCGCTGTTCTGCACCGACAGGAAGACGGTTCCGCTGGTCGGCAGCTTGGTGCCGGCGCCGAGCTGGCTCTTGCCGAAGGCCGCCGCGAAGGTGGTATCGATTCCCATCACCTCGCCGGTCGAGCGCATCTCGGGGCCGAGGATGGTGTCGACCCCGGCGAACTTCGCGAAGGGGAAGACCGCTTCTTTGACCGCGACGTGCTTGGGCGTGACCTCCTTGATGCCCATCTCGCGTAGCGTCCGCCCGACGGAGATCCGCGCCGCCACCTTGGCCAGCGCGACGCCGGTCACCTTGGAGACGAACGGTACCGTGCGGGAAGCGCGGGGGTTCACCTCGAGGATGAAGATCCCCCGGCCGTCGCGCGGCACGGCGAACTGGACGTTCATGAGGCCGCGCACGTCGAGCTCGCGGGCCAGGGCGCGGGCCTGGGTCTTGATCGCCTCGACCGTCTCGGTCGGAAGCGAGTGGGGCGGCAGGCAGCAGGCCGAATCGCCCGAGTGAATGCCGGCCTCCTCGATGTGCTCCATGACGCCGCCCACGACCACGTCGGTCCCGTCGGCCACCACGTCGACGTCGACCTCGATCGCGTCCGGCAAGAACTGGTCGATGAGAATCGGCGCGTCCTCTTCGCCGGCGCGCGAGCTCAGGCTCTCGCGGCGGGAGGCTTCCATGGCGTTGGCCACGAAGTGCGCCAGCCCCGACTCGTCGTGGACGATCTCCATCGCGCGACCGCCCAGCACGTAGGACGGCCGCACCATGACCGGGTAGCCGATCCGCTTGGCGATCTCCTGGGCCTCGCCGAGACCGCGGGCGGTCCCCCAGGCCGGCGCGCGCAGCCCCAGCTTGGCCAGCAGATCGCCGAAGCGCTTGCGGTCTTCGGCGCGGTCGATCGCGTCGGCGCTGGTGCCGAGCAGCTTGACGCCCGCGTTCATGAGCGGCACCGCCAGGCGTAGGGGCGTCTGACCGCCGAACTGCACGATCACCCCCTCGGGCTTCTCGGCCTCGACGATCTCGAGCACATCTTCTCGAGTGAGCGGCTCGAAGTAGAGCCGGTCGGAGGTGTCGTAGTCGGTCGACACGGTCTCCGGGTTGCAGTTGATCATGATCGTCTCGTAGCCGTCCTCGCGCAGGGCCTGCACGGCGTGGACGCAGCAGTAGTCGAACTCGATCCCCTGGCCAATCCGGTTGGGCCCGCCGCCCAGGATGACGATCTTCTTCTTGTCGGTCGGCCGGATCTCGCTCTCGACGATCTCGCCGCCGCCGACCTGCTCCTCGAAGCCGACTTCGTAGGTCGAGTAGAGGTAGGGCGTCTGCGCCTCGAACTCGGCGGCGCAGGTGTCGACCCGCTTGAACACCGGGCGGATCCCGAACTTGAGGCGGGCCTGCCGGACCTGCTCCTCGGAGGTACCGGTGAGCTTCATGATCCGCCGATCGGACATCCCGATCCGCTTGCGTCGCGCGAGGCCGGCGGCGTCCTCCAGCAACGCCGCGCCCTTGGCGGCGCCTTCGATCTCGGTGTCGCGATCCTCGTCGGTCATCTGCTTGAGATGGCGCAGGAACCAGGGGTCGATCTTGGTGAGCCGGTGCGCCTCGGTCTCGGTGAGACCCATCCGCAGGGCCTCTGCGAGCTGCCAGAGGCGATCGGGGTTCGGACGCGCGATCATCCGCTTGAGCTCCTCGAGCGGCGGCGCGCCGTCGAGGTGGAGGCCCCAGCGGCCGATCTCCATCGAGCGCAGCGCCTTGCCCAGGCTCTCCTTGAAGGTCCGCCCGATCGCCATCACCTCGCCGACCGACTTCATCTGCGGGCCCAGCTCCTCGTCGGCGCCGGGAAACTTCTCGAACGCGAAGCGCGGGATCTTCGTGACGACGTAGTCGATGGTCGGCTCGAAGCAGGCCGGCGTCTCGCGGGTGATGTCGTTGGGGATCTCGTCCAGCGTGTAGCCGATCGCCAGCTTGGTGGCGATCTTGGCGATCGGGAATCCGGTCGCCTTCGACGCCAGCGCCGAGCTGCGCGACACCCGCGGGTTCATCTCGATCACGATCATCCGGCCATTCTCCGGATTGACCGCGAACTGGATGTTGGAACCGCCGGTCTCCACGCCGATCTCGCGGATCACGGCCAGCGCCGCGTCCCGCATGATCTGGTACTCCTTGTCGGTCAGGGTCATGGCCGGCGCGATGGTGATCGAATCGCCGGTGTGGACGCCCATCGGATCGAAGTTCTCGATCGAGCAGATGATGACCGCGTTGTCCTTGGTGTCGCGCATTACTTCGAGCTCGTATTCCTTCCACCCGAGGACCGACTGCTCGACCAGTACCTCGCCGCGTGGGCTCTGCTGCAGGCCCCATAGCATCTTCGCTTCGAACTCTTCGGCGTTCCAGATCACGGCCGCGCCCGAGCCGCCCAGCGTGAACGACGGCCGCAGCAACACCGGATACCCGACGCCCGTTTCTGCGGCCATCGCCGCCTGGATCGTGCGTCCCTCTTCCAGGCTGTGCGCGTAGCCCGACAGCGGCACGTCGAGGCCGATCTTCTGCATCGCCTTCTTGAAGAGCTCGCGGTCCTCGGCCTTCTCGATCGCCTCGACCTGGGCGCCGATCAGCTTGATGCCGTAGGCGGCCAGGACGCCGGTGCGGTGCAGCTCCAGCGCCAGGTTTAGCGCCGTCTGTCCGCCCAGCGTCGGCAGGATCGCGTCGGGGCGCTCGCGCTCGATGACGCTGGTGAGCACCTCGACCGTGAGCGGCTCGACGTAGGTCCGATCGGCGATCTCCGGGTCGGTCATGATCGTGGCCGGGTTGGAGTTCACCAGCACCACGCGGTAGCCCTCTTCCTTGAGGGCTTTCACCCCCTGGGTGCCCGAGTAGTCGAACTCGCAGGCCTGCCCGATCACGATCGGGCCGGACCCGATCAGCATGACCGTCTTGATGTCGTCGCGTTTCGGCACGGCGTTACTCCTTCGCCGCCGGTTTTTTCTTGATCCGCGAAGACGCCGCGTCCTTGGCCTTCGGATCGCGCGGTTCGATCTGGAAGGCGTCGGGCAGGCGTTTCTCCACCTGGGCGCGCCGGTCGCCCAGCGTCCAGCCGAGCTCGGCGAAGCCGTCCGCGATCCGGAGCCGGATGCGCAGGCTGTCTTCCCTGTCCGAGACGAAATGGTCGAGCAGCGCCAGGCGGGCCGCCGCTTCGTCGGCCTGCCCGACCAGCGCGTCGACGGCGGCGCACCGCACCCCCTCGTCCATGTCGGCCAGGTAGGGCAGGACCAGGGGCGACACCCGCGGGTGCTTGATCCCCTCCAGATGTTTCATGAGCTGGATCTTCTTGGTGGGGTCGCGCTCGTAGCCCGGTTCATGGCGCGCCAGCACCTCTTCGAGCAGCGCGATGACCTCTTCCTTCGTCGCGACCACCTTGTCGAGCAGGCGCAGGGGCCAGGTGATGGAGTCCGCCGAGAAGAAGTACTTCTTGAGCGGCCCCAGCACGACGGCCCCTTTTTCGACCAGCACCTCGAAGACCCACTCCTTCTCCTGCTCGTCGTCGATGGTCTTGTCGTACATCATCCCGAATCGGCGCAGCAGGCCATAGATCGCCTCGGGCGATCCATCCTCGGCCAGCGACTGCAGGGCCTTCAGGCGATCGGGCGACTGCGACCACTTGTTGATGGCGCGGGCGATGTTCTTCTCGCGCGCGCGCAGCTCGCGACCATCCTTCGAAAATAGATTGGAAAATCCCATGCTCTTTCCGCGCGGAGTCTATACGCCCGGAGCGGTCGGCTCCATGCGAAAAGAGGCGCGGCCTCAGCGGGCCGCGACCACGCTGCGGAGCTTGTCGACCAGGACCTCGAACCGCAGCGGCTTGGTCAGACACTCGAAATCGGCGTCGGGCGAGGGGAAGGCGGTCAGCCCGACCACCGGGATGTCGGCCAGCGCCGGGTGGCTCCGCTGCAGCGCCCGAAAAGTCAGGCCATCCATGACCGGCATCATGATGTCGAGGACGATCACGTCGGGATGAAATCCCTCCTTGAGGCGGGCCAGCGCGGTCTCGCCGTTCCAGGCCGCCTCGACGGCGAAGCCCTCGTCGACGAGGAGGTCTCCCAGAATCTCCCGGATTTCGCGATCGTCGTCGATGATCAGGACTCGAATCGCTGGAGGTCCCTCGGACATGCCATCCCTCTTTCTCCCCCGAGCTGGACCTTCGCCCGCGCGTCGCCCGGCGTCAACAGAATGACAATGCCCGTCCGACACCTGGGCCGGACGAGACCTCTATTGCCCGGCTGAGCCGTCGCCGGCATCGGTCGCGCCGGCCCCGTCGGTCGCCGCGCCGTCGCCGCCTACCGCCGCGTCGCCGGTGACGCCGACCAGATTGCAAATACCCTGGCCGTCGTCGCGGTGGCAGAGGTTGTCGGTCCGGCAGCTGTATCCCGACGGACAAAGGCCGTCGCTGGCGCAGGAAAAGGCGCAGCCCGGCTGCTGGGGACTGAAGCAGGCCGTCAATCCGACCCCCGCAGCCCCTGCCGCGACGAGGACGATCGCCAGCCGGACGACACGCCTCACCAACGCCAAGCCCACCCTCCTACCGTGGCCAACCCAGTTGCGGCCGGCGGCTCGTGCGTCAGGGCCGCATCCAGGATGTAGAAGAGTGTCGCGACCGCCGCGGTGGCGGCCGCGCCCACCAGCGCGACCTTGGCGTTGCGATCGTCCCGGCGTCCGTCGGCCATCGCCTGGCCGTACTGCGCGGCGACGCTCGAATAGGGCAGGGGCGCGCCCGTGGCCGGATCGTGAAACAGGACTAGGCGGTCGATGTTGTCCTTGTTCGAACCGGCCGCCGCCGCGTAGAAGCCCGCCGTTCCAAGCAGGGCCACCGTGAGCGCCGTCGCGACGACCGCGGTCACGTTGTAGTGGTTCCAGCCGGAGCCCTCCTCCGAGGCGCCCGGCGGAGGCTCGGCGTCGGTGCGCGGTAGGGTACCGGGCGGCGGAGCGGCTGCCGGGACCGTGATCGCCGGAGCGGCCGGCGGCGGGGCGCCGGCCATCCCAGGGGCAGCGGCACCGAACTCGCCGGGAGACTCGGCCGCCGGCGTCGGCCCGCTGGCGGGCGCCGGCGCGGCGGGCGTCAGGCGTGCCAGCCGCTGCTCGATCTCGGCCCGATCGGAGGCGTCGGGCACCTGCTGCAGGTAGCGCCGGTAGGTCGCGGCGGCCTGGGTGGGCGCACCGGCCTTCTCCTGCGCTTCGCCGATGTGAACCAGAAAGGCCGGATCGTGACCGAGCGCGTAGCCCGCCTGCCAGGCCTTCTCGGCCGCCGCCGCGTCGCCCGACGCAAGGGCGCGGGTTCCTTCGTCGAAGAGCCGCTGCTCGTCGGGGGAGGGGGGCCGATCCGGTGGGCCCGCCAGCGCGACCAAGGCGGCCAGGAGCGCAAGGGCGTGCATGAGCGGAGCTTACTGTAACCTTTCGCCGGGAGCCGACTCTATTGAGGGATGAACCTGGTTCCGGGTGAAGAGCTCGCTGCGTCGGCGTCCCCGGCTATTGCCGCCGTGACGTTGACCGACGAGCAGGTCGCGGCGCGGGTGCTGGCCGGCGAGAGCGGCCTGTTCGAGGTCTTGATGCGGCGGTACAACCGGCGTCTGTTCCGGGTGGCGCGGGCGATCGTCCGCGACGACGCCGAGGCCGAGGACGTGATGCAGGAGACCTACGTCCGCGCGTTCGCGGCGCTGGGTCAGTTCGCGGGTCGCGCGCCCTGGGCGACCTGGTTGACCCGCATCGCCGTGAACGAATCGCTGGCCCGCGTGCGGCGGCGCGGGCGCTTCGTCGGCCGCGAAGCCGTCGATGTCATGGAGGACGAAATGGATAGCGAAGAGGTTCGGGGCGTCGCGTCCGGCGGACGATCCATCGGCCCCGAGGAGGCCACCTCGGCGCGGGAGCTCTCGGGCTTCCTGGAACGCGCCGTCGACGAGCTGCCGGACAGCTATCGAATGGTGTTCATGTTGCGCGAGGTAGAAGAGCTGTCGACCGCCGAGACGGCCGCCTGCCTCGACGTCAGCGAGGAGCTGGTCAAGGTGCGCCTGCACCGCGCCCGCACGGAATTGCGGCGGCTGCTGGACACGCGGCTCGGAGCGGCGACCCGCGAGGTCTTCGGCTTTCACCTGTCGCGCTGCGACCGGGTGGTCGCGGCGGTGATGGCCCGCGTGGCGGCTAGCCTCCCAGCCGACTGACGAAGTCGTCCAGCATGCTGCGGCCGAGGCCGACCGGCGTACAGCCGCCGTGACCGGTGCAGACCACCGAGACATCCGCGCCGGTGAGCTGCTGCTTGAGCGACAGGATGGAGCTCTTGGCCTCGTCGCTGTTGCCGTCGAAGAAAGACGGTCCCCGATCGAGCCGCCCCTGCTTGAGCAGGATCGTGTCGCCCGCAAACAACACCCCGTCGTAGAAGAACGCGTATGAGCCCGGGGTGTGGCCCGGCATCGGGAGGGCCTTGACGCTCTTCCCCTCGCCCAGGTCGGCGACCACCACGCCGCTCATCGGATTGCTGACGCTGACGGGCGGGGCTGCCAACGCCTTGGCCATGATGCGTGCGACGAGGCTATCGGGCGGCGCTTTCCCCTCCGCCAGCGCGACGTCTCCCTGGCCGATGTGGACCCGTGCGCCGCTCAGACCCGCGGCGCCCGCGGTGTGATCCCCATGGCCATGGGTGAGAAAGATGTCGGAGACGTCACCGCGTCCGGCGCGCAGCGCGCCCAGCGCGGTGTCGATCGTGCTGCCGGCCGGATCGGCGCCGGTATCGAAGAGGATCACCTTGCTGCCGACGCGTGCCGCGTACACGTAGATACCGGCGGCGCTGACGGCCATCAGGTTGGGTTTGATCTCCTCGGGGCTGGACGGCCGCTGGCGGGCGATCCGAAGGGCGGCGATTCCCCCGCCGGCCAGCACCGCGACGATCACGATCAGCACGAATAGATTCTTCAGGGCGCGCATGGGTCCTCCCGAGACCGAGGATCCGGCCGCTGGGCCTGGGAATCAAGCGCCGAAAGACGCCGTCAGGTCGGAGGCGGCGCGGATGCAGTCCACCAGGCCGACGCCGCGGAGGGCATTTCCGATCACGAATAGGCCGGGCAGGCGGGCGATGGCGGCGTCGACGGTACGCGCGCGGGCGCCGTGGTCGAGGTCGTACTGCGGGATGCCGGGGCGAGCCCGCCAGACATCCACGAAGTCGGGATCCCGGCGCAGGCCGGCCGCGCGCCGGAGATCGCCGATCGCCTGTCCGGAGATGATGTCGTCGTCGGCGTCGACCAGCGCGGGATCGAAGGCGCCGCCCAACAGCGCGCGCAGCAGCACGCCACCGACCGGCGCCCGCCCCGGGAAGACCGACGAGTCATACTGGCAACCAAGCAGTTGCAGGCCCTCACCGCGCGCCGCCACGAAACCATAGGCGTCGAGGTCCATGCCGAGGTCCCCCCCACCGCGAAAGCCCAGGCAGACCACCGCGACCGGCGCGTGGCGAATCGCGCGTAGAGCGGACGCCGCGTGCGGGGCGTGTGGGTCCAGCAGGGCCGCGCTGGCGGCGGCGGGCGTCGCCAGGATCAGCCGCTCCACCTCGATCGTCGGGCCGGGCTCGGTCCCCACGCGCCAGCGACGGCCGTCGATCGCGGGCGCGATCGGCTCGATCGAGATCGCGCGGGCGTTCACGCGCTCCCCGCGGAAGCCGGCGGCCAGCGCGCGGGGCAGCTCGCCGAGGCCGTCGGGAAACGAGATCGCCTTTCCGAGCCCGGGCGCGCCCCGTCGGCGGAGGAGCGCGCGCAGCACGCTGCCATGCTCGCGCTCCATCGCGGCCAGCCGGGGCAGCGCCGCGCGCATCGAAAGGGTGGCGGCGTCGCCGGCGTAGACGCCGATGAGCGCTGGCGCGGCCGCGCGGCGGGCGGCCTCGGGGCCAAAGCGGCGGGTGACGAAGGCGAGCACGCTCTCGTCCCGATCCGAAGCTTCTTTGACCCCTTCGGGTCCTTCGGGTCCTTCGGGTCCTTCGGGTCCTTCGGCCCGTTCGGCTGCCCGACGAACGAACGGCTCGGCGAAGAGGCGCAGCTTGCCGCGCAGACTGAAGAGGTTGGTCTTGAGCAACCCCGTCGGTCCGGAGGGAAACGGGCGCAGGGCACCATCGACATAGACGAAGCGCCGTCGCGCCGCCGACGAGGCGCGCAGCGCGCGATCGGCGAGGCCAGCCGACCCGACGAGGGCGCGCGCCTCCGATCAGAGTAGGAGTGCGCTGAAATCCGGTCC